>DASRYX010000247.1:0-5957 GCA_035686985.1 Planctomycetaceae bacterium
CACGGCGTAACACCGCGTGCCGGAGTGCCCGTTGATCACGGCTTGTGTCTGGCCGCCGGCGGATACGATGAGCGGCGTGCTCCATCCACGTTGATTCTCCCGCGGCGTCGACCACACGATTTTACCGGTCAGCTTGTCCACGCCGATCAGCCGTGCATCGCCTTCGGAGTCACAATTCTGCAGGACGAGGTTCTCGACAACAATCGGACAAGCCGCGGTGCCCCACGGGCCTGGAAAGTCACCCAGCGGAAGGTCCCACAGCTTTTCACCGTCGCGGGAATAACAGAAGAGGCCGCCGCCACGACCGAAGAACGCGTAGACTCGCTCGCCATCGGTCGCGCAGGTGGCCGAGGCCCAGCCGTTCATCTGGTGCGACGGCTCGGGTGCTCCTGTCCAAGCGGTCTGCTTCCAGAGGAGTTTGCCGTCCCGGCGATTAAGCGCGAAGACCAGCCGTTCGCCGCCGCTCTTCTCCGAGGCGGTCAGAAAAATCCGGTCATCCCAGATCACCGGCGAGGATTGTCCCGCGCCCGGCAGCGCGACTTCCCAGACGACGTTCTCACCGGTCCAGGCAAGAGGCGGTACGTCTTCAGTCACGTGACCGTCGCCATGCGGCCCGCGCCATTGCGGCCACGGTTGGGCGGCGTCGAGTGTCAGCGGCATGCTCAGGGCAGCGAACACGAAGAGAACCTGGCGCAACATCAGTGAATTCCTGACAGAGTCCTGGCGAACGTTCGTCCGTGGTCGGCCACAGCGTAATCTGCCACGGGCGTCATCAGCAAGACGCCGGGGGACTTGGCCGTGCCCTCTCGTGAATGGTAGGGTGACCCGGGAGAGCTCGCGTGACGGATGAAGACCAATCGCAACATTCCCTGGCGCAGACTCGCCGACCTGATGGCGGTGACGGTGATCGTGATCACGGCGGCGTTGACCGTGCAAACGGTGTGGTCGCGCCCCCGCGTTCTGCCGCCGACCCGGCTGGCGAACGGAATCACCTACGAAGGCCTTCAGGACTCCGTAGGGTTCGTGGATCTCGTGACCGTTGATCTGCGTTCGCCCAACATCGCCGTCGAGGTGGGGCCGGTGGTTCCGACGATCGAAGACCACCGGCTCTTCTGGCTGCCGAATCAGATGCAAAGCGAACGGTGGGCCGTCGCCGTCAGCGGGGGCGACTTCACCACGGCTTGGGGACGCTATGCCCCTGCGGGTGATCGCGGCCAACCCACTCATGCCTTGATCGCGAACGGTCGCACTCTGCAGCGGCAATCGTCCGGGATGTTGTTGTGGTTTGATGAATACCAAACCGGGCACATCGAACCTGCCACCGAAAATTCTGCGGCGTGGACTGCAGCCCGGTGGTGTGTCGGCACTCGGAGCGGTCTTGTCAGCCAAGGCCGTGTGATGGATCCCTCATCGACAACGAAGAAGCGCCGGACGTGTGTCGGTCTGGATCAAGCGGGCTGCCGACTTCACATGGCGACGTTTACGTCCGCGACGGAGACCGAGGCCGCGACGTTCTTGTCGTCGCATGGGGCCTGGAACGCGATGGAACTCACTACCGCCGAGAATGCGGGGCTCGTGCTCAACGCAAACCTCGTCAAGAATTGGTCGGGCATCCCGCGTGGGCCGCAGCGGTTCCTCACGCACGCCCTGGTGGTGAAAACCCGTGAGACCGTACCGTCACACCGCTGAGACGGTACGGGAATCGGGATCGACGACCGCGGTTGGTGTGGGTTCGACAACGACCGTAGTTTCGACACCGGCGAACTGCCGCAGTCGTGCATCCACATCCGCTGCCAACTCGCGCAGATGATCGCTTCCGATCCAGTTGGAATAGGATGTGACCGTGAGTGAACCATTGATCGCCGCTGCCGCCTGGGAGAAGGCGGGCATATGCGAGCCGCCGTGGCCGAACCAGCCACACTCCAGCCACCGTACCCCGGATGGGGAAGGTTCCGCGGTGATGCGGCCCAGGCTATTCGCCGATACGCAGGGGGGGCGACCCGGCTGCAGGTTCAGTCGCCGCGGGATCAGCAGGTTAGCGGTTCTGATCAGCCGTAGAGGACCTTCGTGTTCCACGAAGGTTCGCAGGTCTCTCGCCAACCGCTGGCTTTGTTCCCGCAGGGACACCGGCTGTTGGAAATCGATCGCGAAGCCGCGGACTGCAATCAGCAAACCCAGCGTGTCTTCCGCAACATCAGGGGGGAAGAATCGGCGTAAGTTGACCGGCAAATTCAGATCAACGATCGGCAGCTCCTCTCCATAGTGGGCGCGGGCAGCGAAGAGTCCCGTGATTCCCAGCAGCGCCGTCACGGTCGTTTCGGCCTGACGGCAGGCCGCCATCAACTGCATGGTTTCGCTGACTGTCCAACGATGAATCACGCAGGTTTCCGCTGCGTCAGGATCGCGGGGAAGAGTGGTGCAGCGGCGCATGACGGGCATCAGTTCGGAAAAATGTCCGATGGTTTCCGTCCAATGCCGCCGCAATGTTTTCCAACGTGCCCCGGGCAGCGCCGGTTCCGGCCACTTCCAGTTCGGGGTCGTGTCCGAGCCGAGTGCTTCGAGAAACCGCCGAATCAGAATCGCCATCGATGCCCCATCGAACAAGGCATGATGGGCGAGGGCCAAGACCTGAAACGTGCCGTCGTCGGCAGGAAGGACGGTCCAGCGCAGTGCCGGCTCACTCCCCGCCGGGAAGGATTCGTTTCCGAGTTCCGCGGCGACCAGCGCACCCTGGTCGGCATCGTTTACGGGATGAAATTCGATGTGCGGCGCGGGGAATGGTTCGCGCGGCTGATACTCATACGATCCGGAACGGAGCCTTACAACCTGCATGCGGGCGCGGGCACACGCCAGTGTCACGCGTTGAAGGGCCCGCTCGATGGCCGGTTCGTCATACGGGCCGGAAAAGCGGGAAAGAAACACGATCCGCCCACAGCCGTTGAACTGATCTTGCAGACTGCAGAAAAAGCGCTCGACCCCATTCGCCGCTCGCCACGGCGAGGGGAGGCCAGGATTGTCGGGGGAGGGACAGACTGTCATCGGCGAATCTCTAGGGATCATCACCGACACGGTCGGGACGCCTGTCGGCAATGATCGAGGGGAGGACCATCCGAGTGACCAGCCGCGCAAGCCAGTTTTCAGCATCCGTGCGCTTGGCAGAGAATAGCCTCCACCTTAAGGGTCCGACAATCGACAACGACCCATGTGACCAGATTTTTTCCGTCAAATTCCGGGTGGCTGTGACCAGCGGACGATCTCAGCGGACAGCCGCCGAGACCTGCAGAAACTGGCTCAGCAGGTCCAGATTCTTCGCAAACGTTTCGCTGGCGATCACGCGGTCAGTGGAATCGCCCTTGCCGTGATACTTCAACCTTCCGGCTTCCACCCACGCTCCCCGATCATCCTGCTCCGCGATGATCTTGCGGACTCGTGGTTCCAGGCTCGCCGACTTCGGTAATGCTGTCGACTTTTTCGGTTCCTGCGCGAGTTTCGCGGGCGTCATCGTGGAGACGGTTTCGTAACGGCGTTCGAGTTGTGGCAACCGACTCGGCACCTGAAAGCCGTAATGCGTCGGCAGATCATCGTCGGTGTAAGTCAGGGTGTAATCCGTGGTGAGGTATAACGGCCGATTCGTTCTTAACTCGTAAAACCGGGCGAGGCGACCGTCAGGCAATTGGGATTTTTTCAGATAGGCGAGCGCTTTCGGAATGGGTTCGAGAAACCGGCGGTCCCCCGTGTCGATGTAAAGCTCCATGAGCGTTTCGATCAGACGTTGAGACTCGCCGCCGCTGACGGCGGCCGGTTCAAACTTGCGGGCCCACACCGGTTCCATCTGGAAGTTGTACTGTTGGGCCCACGCCGGCTGCGGGTCAGGCATCTGCGCCGCAAGAATAAACTCCCCGGCTTTCAGCATCGCCGCGCGATAACGGCCCCCGCCGTAGATTTCTTCAGCCAGCTGCAGCACGTCGATGACATTGCTGATGTTGTTGTCGTTGAACGTGTAGAAATTCCAGTAGTCGCCGCCGGGATATTTCCGCGGCAAGTCTTCGGGATAGCGGGCTTTCAGGTTGGCGGGCGTTTGCGGATCCGCCGGAGCTTCCCACACCTGCGCCCACCCACCGTTGGGATACTGCGCGGCGAGAAGCGAATCGAGCGCGAAGAGGGTGGCTTCATGAATCCGCTCATCTTTGAATTTCAAGGCGCGATCGAGTTGCATCAGGAACCGTAATGCGGATTGCGTCTTGTCGTCATCGAGCGAAGAATTGTTGCGCTGTCGCTTCTTCGGCGCGGGGCGATCGGTGCGATACGCTTCCTTCGCCCGTACGGCGGGATCGAACTCGACGCTCGCGTTCCAACCGCCGCTGCGATACTGGCCCTGCAGCAGGCATTCTGCCGCATCTTTGGCAGCCGCAAGACACGCGGCATCACCGGTGCGGACATACGCCCGCACGAAGGCCTCGCCGACACTTGGCGTTCCGGGCGGCTGCACCCATACCGTCTCGCGGGTCGTCTTGCCTTCACCTTCCTGCTTTTTCAGGTCGGCACTGTAGAGGTAAACATAACCGCCATGTGCTGCGACCTGTTGATGAAAGAACGCGACTCCCCGATCCATCGCGGCCCGGGCCTGTGCGGGAAGATCGTCTGCGGCCGCAAAAGCCTGTACTGTTCCAATCAGCAGGACGGCAGCCGTTCGGAAAACCGAGTCAATCCTCATCAGCTTGGCCCTTCAGCGAGGAGTATCCCCGTACTTCTAACTCAGACGAAACAGTGCTTTAGCGTTGTCGTAAAGAATCTTGCGTTCGACCGTTTTGTTGGGTGCTAACCTGCGAATGGCGGCGATTGTTTGCGAGCCCTGGCACGCCGTGCCGCTGCCCACGCGGTCATCGCAATCGCTGCCGTAGAGAATCTTGTTCTGATGCCGGTCGAGAAATCCGCGCGTGTGTTCTTCATCGCGCAACAAGGCGTTGAGCCCCGATCCCGCGGACATATCGGCGAACATGTTCGGGTAATCGGCGAGGTACCGGTCGGTCAATCCACCCGGCGTGACCTTGCCCTTCGGATACAGCACCTTCTGATCGGTGTGATTCTTGTCGATGTTCGCCCACCATGTCTGCGCATGGCCGATGAACGTGGTCTTGGGGAACTTTTCGAGCATCTTCGGCAACTTGTCGAAGCCCGTGTTGTAGGTCCCGTGCTGGAAATGCAGCAGGATCGGCACGCGATGTTCCGCGGCGAGGGCGTACAGCGCCTGGCTCTCAGGGGAATCCAGTTCGACGGAAAATTTCTGTTCGCCGATGATGATCGCACCGAGGTCGATATACTTCACTATCTCAGTGCGGGCTTCGCGGAGATCGGCGACTTCATTCGCGCCGAAGAAGAACTCGTTAGGATGCTCGCGGGACATCAGCAGCGCGGTCTCGTTTCCGCCCGCGCCGACGCCACCCAGGCCGTTATGTTTGCCGTCAGCGGTCGAGGCCCGGCTGACGGCCGAGCCCGCGGGCAGAAGGATCGTTTGTGTCACGCCCATCGCCCGCTGATGCGCCAACAACTGCGCGTTCGTGCGGTCGCGATAGTTCGTGTGCTGATGGATGTCGATGATCGGCTCAGCCGGATTGCGAGCGTCACCGCGTGCCAACGACGGCACCATCATTCCCGCGCCGAGCGCAGCGGTCGTGACCAGAAACTCGCGACGCGATACGGCGTGCATCAGGCCTCTCCTGCGATCAACGTGCGGATCGTTTCTTGGGCTTTGGTTGAGCGTGTTTCCAGGCCACGAGCAAGGCGGCGTTCAAATCCCGCGGACGGATTTCTTCCAGCCAGACGGTGGTCCAGCCCTGTCGTCCCCATGCGTTATCCACTGGTGTGAACGCATCAGGATGACGCTCGCAGTGCTGTTCCTGTTCTTCCGGAGTGAACTTCAAGTTCGCGGACAACCCGTCGGCCGCCAAGGTGGCGTA
>DASRYX010000248.1:0-2215 GCA_035686985.1 Planctomycetaceae bacterium
CGGCAGGCCGCGATTGTCTCCGCCGCGACATTGCACGATGAGCTCGCGCTGCAGGAACTCACGCGGCTCGGTCAGGATCCCCGTCCGACGACACGCGACTTTGCGGCACAAGCGATGGCCCGCACCGGTCAGGCACGTTACATCGACACACTGATTCGCATGGCGTGGACAGAGACCGCGGATCCGGTGAAACTGTCAATCTTGAAAAGTCTCGAGTCGCTTGTCCCGGAAGATCGCCGACCGCGCGAGTTGACCGGACTTGTGGCCAATGCCAGCATCGACGATAAGATCAAGGTGTGGGCGCGGTGGGGCGACGCGCAACGCCGCCGGACAATCTCGGCGACGCTGCCGCCCGAAGCTTCCCCCGCGGAGGCGGGCCTGGTGCGTTGACGTCTTCGCCGGCTGAGCCCGGTCAACACGGAAGGAAAACATGGCTAAATCCGCCAAGGCGAAGCCGCAAGGCTCCGACGATTTCCGCCTCGAATGGCATGGCAACACGGTGGTGATCACGCCGGCCAGCAATGTCGAGGCGATGAGCTGGGAACTGATCGAGCAGGCCGCCGAGATTGTGATGGCCCCGATCAAGACGCACAAATCACCGATGGTCGTCGTCGACCTCAGTGAAGTGAGTTACTTCGGTTCGGTGTTCCTCGCGCTGCTCCTGCGATGTCATACAGCGGTGAAAAGCCGCGGCGGCGAACTCGTGCTGTGCGGCGCGAGCAAAATGGCGCGCGAACTGCTGCGGATCACCGCCCTCGACACGCTGTGGGCGATCTACGACAAGAAAGATCAGGCCTTGGAAGCGGTGGATAACTGACCGTCTTCCCGGGAGGGCGAAGCTCCGCTGAGCCGCGGTTGTTCACAGCGTGTGGATAAAATCGGCTCAGCAGGAGCTTCGCCCTCCCACAGAGAATTCAAACACCATGGATGATTCACAACCAGAGACATCTCCCAAACCGACGGGCGAGATTCCCGTCGATGCACCGGAATCGTTTCGCGAACACGATGCCGCCGAACGAGCCGCGCTGCTGAAGGAACTCCGGCAGACCATCGATCGACTGGAGGGCGACGTCGCCGCGCGCGGCGATCTGAAGCTCCTCAGCCGGACCCTCAAGGAACTGCGTTACGCGTTCCAGGTGTTCCGTCCGTACCGCATGATCAGGAAGGTGACGGTCTTCGGCTCGGCGCGAACCTCACCCGATCACCCCGACTACAAACTCTCGGTCCAGTTCGGCCGCCGCATGGCGACCGCGGGGTGGATGGTCGTTACCGGAGCCGGTGGCGGCATCATGGAAGGCGCGCACGTCGGCGCGGGATTGTCGATGTCGATGGGCGTCAACATCTTGCTGCCCTTCGAACAGGAAGCCAACTTCGTCATCCAGGGCGATCAGAAACTCGTCACCTTCCGCTACTTCTTCACGCGCAAGCTGATGTTCGTGAAGGAAGTTCACGCCGTGGTGCTGTTCCCCGGCGGCTTCGGCACGATGGACGAGCTGTTCGAAGTCCTGACACTCATCCAGACCGGCAAGCGCGATGTCATCCCAATTGTCCTCGTCGAAGCACCCGGTGAACGGTATTGGACCGCGTGGCTCGAATTCATCCGCGCTCAACTTCTGGGCCGACAACTGATCTCACCGCCGGACCTCTCGCTGTTCCGGATTACGGACAACGTGGATGAAGCGGTCGCCGAGATTCAACGGTTTTATTCGGTCTATGACAGCATGCGGTTCATTCGCGACAAGCTGGTCCTGCGGCTGCGCGACGTGCCGAGCGATGAGCTACTCGAGCGGCTGAACGTCGAATTCGCATCGCTCGTCGCCTCGGGGAAGATCGAGCGCGTTCCCACGCATCCGCATGAATATGACGAATCCGAAATCCGGCATCTGCCCCGGATCGCGTTCCACTTCAACCGCCGCGAGACCGGCCGGTTGCGCCAGCTGATCGACGTTCTCAACATGGAACTTGCCGCCGCGAATCCGGATGAGGAGGATTAGCTCCTCATTAGAAGGTCAGCGTCGTGACGCTGCACTTTTCGTCGGCAGCTGGTCGATTCTCATAACAGCTTTCCCCTGTTCACGGTGGGAGAAACCCTGTCGGCTCCGGGGAACTTCTTGCAGTTTCCCGTGTCACAGGGCACACTCACGGGAGATTTCCTGTCTGTGTTTGATCCGTTCGGATTCCCGTTGCGTTATCGTTCTCCAGCTGACAAGGTCGA
>DASRYX010000249.1:0-16446 GCA_035686985.1 Planctomycetaceae bacterium
GCCGTGTCGAATTCCCTTCCTCAGCGGCACTACATCGAAAAGCAGGCGCGCCAGCGATCTTTGCGCAATCTGCGAGTCGTGACGGCAGACATCAACGACTTTTTACCCCAGGAAACGTTTGATCGAATTGTTTCCGTCGAGATGTTTGAGCATCTGCGAAACTATGAACTCATGTTGCAGAGAATTGCCGCATGGCTGAAACCGCACGGGAAGGTGTTCGTCCACCATTTTTGTCATCACTCGGTGGCGTATCCGTTCGACGTTGAAGGCTCCGCGAACTGGATGGGGCGTCACTTCTTCACCGGCGGGTTGATGCCCACTGCTGATTTGCTGTCGCGATTTCCGCGCAATCTCAGCGTGACGCAGCAGTGGCAGTGGAATGGCTCTCACTATCAGCGCACCGCGGACGAGTGGCTCTCGTTGTTGGACGCGCGCAGGCGGCCGGCGATGAACATTCTGAAACGTGTTTACGGCCGGGATGCACACCGGTGGTTTCATCGCTGGCGGATGTTCTTCCTCGCCGTGTCCGAACTGTTCGGATCCGGGCAAGGGAACGAATGGTTCGTCACACACGCCCTCCTGGAGCCGGCTGCCATCGACCAGGCGACAACCACTGCGGCGAATTCATTCATCGAAAGCGTCAGCGGATGACCTCCACCTGGCTGATGGCGTTCCTGGAGCTGGGTCTGATTCTTGCCACGATGACCCTGATGTGGCTGGTTAGTCTGCGATTGCGTGACGCCAGCATCGTTGATCCGTTCTGGGGGATGGGCTTCGTTGGCCTGGCATGGACATCGTACTTCTGGCAGCCGACAACCGCCCCGCGTTCACTCCTGCTATGTGGATTGGTGACACTCTGGGGTCTGCGACTTTCGCTGTATCTCCTCTGGAGAAATGCAGGGCGGAGCGAAGATCACCGGTATGCATCTATGCGCCAATACCATGGCTACCGCTTCTGGTGGGTGAGCCTGTTTACCGTTTTCCTGTTGCAAGGCATCATTCTGTGGGTCGTCGCTTTGCCGATTCTGATGACCGCGGTACCCACGATCCACTCGGCGTGGAGCCCCTGGGATGCCGCCGGAATGACGTTATGCGGGATCGGAGTTTTTTTTGAAACCGTGGGGGATTGGCAACTGGCGCGCTTCAGAGCTGACCCGGCAAATCACGGCAAAGTGCTGCAGCACGGTCTTTGGCGGTATACCCGGCATCCCAACTACTTCGGCGACTTCTGCGTCTGGTGGGGGATTTACCTGATCGCGTTCGCGGGGGGCGCCTGGTGGACCATCGTCAGTCCGATGGTCATGTCGGTGCTCCTCATGCGGATCTCGGGCGTCACCTTGCTCGAATCCACGATTCAGGAGCGCCGCCCGGATTACGCCGATTATTGCCGGGCGACAAACGCCTTCTTTCCCGGGTTTCCAAAACGTCGTACTCATAATCAGGATTCCAGAGCAGAATCCGTAACGACTTGAGGATCGCAATCGATCCGCTCAACGGATGTTCGATAGCACACGGCTTACCAATAATGGTCCGTTGGAAACCCACTCACGAGCGCATGGGCCACAGCGCGCGGTTCAACAAATGGTCCGTGGTTGCCCAATGCTGCCCACGACGACTGGACGTTCGACAGTACCTTGACAATCTAGTCCACACCGTGCGGCAGATAGATCCATGCGCGCCGAAGCCCGCGTGTGGACGCGGTCTCAGGGGAATCTTCCCAAGCCTTCGAACCTAGAAGAATCTGCTTCAACGGGAACCCGAGAACCTCAGTTATTCGCGCTGAACGAGAGGCGACGCGGACTTACGGTCGACTACGATGAGTCAGGCTCGCCGACAACCAATGTCGACAGGTCAGTAACGGCGCTCATTCAAAAACACTTGGCGGCAATGGGTTATGACGCCGCTTGTTCGGGTGAAGAAATCGACCCTCAGCAAGTTCACTCTAAGCAACTTGAGTTTGTGATTGACGGCATTGATGGGACTCGAAACTTACGCGATGGAAATTGGGGTTGGTGCGTTTCTGTGGCCGCAGTTTTCGAAAATGTGCCAGTTGTCGGTGTAGTTTACGATCCCTGCCTGAATCAAATGTACTCAGCGGCAACCGGACATGGAGCTTCGCTTACCGTTGGAGAGGCGCGTTCGCGACTTGAAATACCAACAAGCTGTCCCTCAGACTTCTCCTTTTCCGTTGGTTCCTTTCGACATGGCGCGATGAATGATGAGAAGAGACGATTAATTGAAGGCATTAAGGCTCTCGGCGGTCGTGGAAGAGAATGGGGCTCCGTGGCGCTCTCAATTTGTGGAGTAGCTCGCGGTGGACTGGGAGTCTATGTGCAGAATAGTTCGAAGCGTCACGATCATATCGCGGCACTCGTTATCGCCTCGGAGGCCGGTGCTGCGATCCAAGAACGCGTTGCCAAAGAGCCGCTGAGATCCCGATGTGGCCGTTTGCCACCCAAGTTTGAAGGACGTCGTGAGAGACCTACTGCTGTGGAAGTAACTAGTCAACCGACCTGACAACCGTCTTTAAGGACGATCGTCGGCGCGCCTCAATACATGTTGCGCAGCCGTTCATTCTGAAGCTTGCGATTCACGCGGCTTGCCGCTCGAACAACTTGACTAGCCCGTGAACAAAGAATCCGAAGGGCGGTCAGCGGATGCCAGGACAGGTCCGAGATCTCGTGATCGGGGGCTCCCAGTACCGCCAACGACGGTTGGATGTGCGGCAAACCACCAGTCATCCTCATGCGGTGGATCGACTCGCGACATCCCGGCTTTGTGCGCTCTGCTAGTCCGGTGCTCTTGTTCTGCCGCTGAGAAACAGAAAGCCGGGCGTCTGCGTTGGATGCCCGGCTTTTGCCTTGGATGAGCGGCGTGGCGTTTAATCCGCCAGTGCCTGCTGGAAGTCGGCGATCAGGTCTTCCGCGTGTTCGATGCCCACCGAGACCCGCAGTGTCTTGTCGGTGATGCCCGCTTCACGCCGCGCGGCTTCGGTCATCGAGGCGTGGCTCATCGTGTCGGGATATTCGACCAGCGATTCCACGCCGCCGAGCGACTCCGCCAGTTGGAACAGTTTCAGCTTGGCGAGCAGCTTTTCAACCTTCGCGCGGCCGCCTTTCAGGTCGAGACTGAGCATCGCGCCGAACCCGCGCTGCTGCTTCTTCGCCAGGTCATGGCCCGGATGCGTTTTCAGGCCGGGATAGTAGACTTTTTCCACCGCGGCGTGACTGGCGAGGAACTCGGCGAGGGCTTGGGCCCCCTTCTGATGGGCTTCCATCCGCGGGCCGAGAGTCTTCACACCCCGCAGCACCAGCCACGCGTCGAACGGCGAACACGCCAATCCGAGCGCATTCACCACATAGCTGATCCGCTCAGCGTGTTCTTTTTTCTTGGTGATGACACAGCCGCCGACGACATCGGAATGGCCGTTGAGATATTTCGTCGTCGAGTGCACGACGACATCCACACCGAGATCAAACGGGCGCTGCAGGTACGGTGACAGGAACGTGTTATCGGCGATGGTGATCGCGTTGAGACTCTGCGCCACCTTACAGACCGCGGCGATGTCCACGATGTTCAGCAGCGGATTGCTCGGGGTCTCAATCCACACGCATTTCGTGTTCGGCTTGGCGGCCTTGCGGATGTTTTCCGGATCGCCCATCCGCACGAAGGAAAAATCGATGCCCATGTTGCGAAACAGGCTGTCGAACAGGCGGTAGGTGCCACCGTAGATGTCATGTCCGGCGATGATGTGATCGCCCGGCTTGAACATGTGCATCGTCGCGGTGATCGCGGACATGCCGGTGCAGGTGGCTCGGCAGTCGATCCCGCCTTCAAGCTCCGTGAGGTTTTCTTCCAGCGCCCGGCGCGTCGGATTGCCGCTGCGGGTATAGTCGAAGCCCCGATGGGTTTTCAGATCATCCCAGCGGAACGTGGACGTGGGGTAAATCGGGGTGGTCGCGGAGAGGAACGTGCCGTCCTTGTCCACACCCGTGTGGACGCAACGCGTTTCAAAGTGCATGACGCTTCCATGTGAATCGAGGCGGAAAACCGAACCCAAGATGGTACGCCGGAACCGGGAGCGGCGACAACTGAGGAAAGAGAGCAGGACGATTGGCAATTAGGAAATGAAAAGTGCCAAGTGCAAATTGGGACAATCCAAAGACCAGGCGGGTTCGTCTTTTGCTGATCAATTTGCAGTTTTCAATTCCTAATTACTAATTGCCAATCTCCTTTTCGATTTTTGGATTGGTAGTGCGATGGACCTGCCCGCATGGGCCAATGACGACGAATGCCGGTGGATGCAGCAGTTGCGGGAGACGCCGCAGTTGCTGGCGGAGATCGCCGCGTCGCCGCAAATCGATCTGGTCTTACAGAAGTCGTTGCGGGGACGGTACCCGGATGATCTCGTCCGGGCGGCACTCCGGCTGCATGATGATCGACGCCGAGCCGCGGGAAAGTTCTCCCGCGCGGTGGAGATGTGGGTGGATCGGGTCAGTGCCGAACAGTCGACTTCGGAGTTGGTCGCCCGGCACAAAGCGCAGCGGTTCATCGCGCCGACATGGGACCTCTGCTGCGGCATGGGGGGCGACACGATCGCGATTGCCAGTCAAACGGACGTGAACGCGGTCGATCAGTCGCCGTCGATGTGTCTGCGGACGTTGTGGAACGCCGAACTGTATGGCGTCGCCGACCGGCTTCAGGTGCGTTGTGCCGACGTGCACACGCTGCCCGGTTATGTGCAGGGGCTGGTGCACATCGATCCCGACCGGCGACCGTTTTCCTCGGGGAAGGTGTCGCGAGTCGAGGATTACGTCCCTAGTCTTGATTTCCTGCTGGTGCTGATGTCGCGCGTCGATGGCGGGGCGATCAAAGTCGGCCCGGCAAGCAATTTTGGCGGCAAGTTCGGCACCGTCGAAACCGAACTCATCAGTCTGCATGGGGAGTGCAAAGAAGCGACGCTGTGGTTCGGCAGTCTGATGAGTTCCACACCGTATCGGGCGACGGCGTTGCCCAGTGGTGAAACGATCGCGGGCCATCCGCTGGACGCGGTTGCGGAACAATCCGGGCTCGGCGCGTATCTTTACGATCCCGACCCGGCGGTCGTCCGCGCGGGATTGGTCGATCTGCTGGCCGAACGACTTGGACTCCGCCGGCTCGATGCGGCGGAAGAGTATCTCACGGGTGACACGCTGATCGAATCGCCGTTCGTCCGCGGGTTCACTGTGCTGGAAGAACTGCCCAACAACGAGCGCGAACTGCGACACGCGGTGCGGCGGCGGGAGTGGGGCGTGATCGAAATCAAATGCCGCCATGTGCCGGTGTCGGCGGAGTCGGTGCGCCGCAAGTTGCCCCTCGAAGGCAAAACCTCCGGCACGCTCATCTATGCGAGAATTGCGGGCAAGACGAGATGCATCCTCGCCCAGCCCGCGATGCGTGTGATCTAATAACCGGGTGGTGCGAGTGCTCCCCCTCAGTCATTCCCGCGCAGGCGGGAATCCAGTACCCGGACGACGCGACCCTCGAATAAAATGCACTGGATTCCCGCCTGCGCGGGAATGACGAAAGTGCTGGACTGAGTCCGAACAGGGCACTATTCCGCCACGGCTTCGCGGAACGGGAAGAACGCGAAAGCATCCAGCGGTTGAATCGGAACCGGCGTGCGCGACACGCGGAACGGGAACCGGTACGCGATCACCTTGCCGGTCGTCAGTTCGCCGACATACAGCACGCCGGCCGAGGTCGTCGCACCGCGCCCGCTGGTGAGATCCGCGCGGCCGGGGATCATCACGTATTTCGGCTTCGCGGCGGCATCCGCCTGAAAGTCCGCGGCGATGTTGCGGGCGTAAAAGTTCGTGAAGGCTGCGGTCTGCGGATTCAGTGTCGCGCCCACCAGCCGGCCCGTCAGGAAGTCGAGCACGAACACCGACTCGGGTTGACCGAGGCCGGTGTCAGTCGTGGCGATGGCAAACCGCTCTTCCCGGTCGGTGGCGACGGCTTTGGCTTCTTCCGCCGGCCACAAATAGGACAGGGCGATGCCGCCGATGAGTCCCGCCAGCAACCAGCCCGCTCGTCGATCTGTGTCGTGTCCCGCCATGGTGGTCCATTCCTTCAGTGAGAACGCCGGTCCCGGAAAGCTTCGCCGACGCAGCGTCGATCGATGCCCAGCCCCGTTGTCCGTCACTTTATCGCGCGCCGGTCGCATCGGCTAGAGAGTTTGCCGATGCGGCCGAACAGCCTAGCAGTGAACGTTAAAGAATCGCCAGGGGATTGCGGCGTTCTTCGAGGGTGCCGCGCGTCACGCCCACGCGGTTGGAAGCTTCCAAGGCTTGCCAGACCGCTTCACCGCTGGTGGTGCCGTCCAGCAGATCACGATACAGGGCGATCGTCCGGCGGGTGGGTTCCGCGGCTTCGTCCAGCAGTTCAATCCGGAAGTCGCGCACGCCCTGAGCGAGCAACGCCGGGACGATTTCCGCGGCACTCTGCGGACGCGAATTGTAGAGCGTGTTGCGGCAGCCCACGTCGGCTTTCAACGGGTGCTCGGCCCCGACACGGTCCCGTAGTTCGACGAGATGCGTGTCACACGGCCGTCCGCAATTCGTCTTGTTGGTTCCCGGCGACAGGACCGCGCAGAAGACGCAATGCTCCATGTGAAACATCGGCATGTGCTGGTGAATCACGGTTTCGATCCACGCGGGCGGCGTGTGCTGCACGAGATCCAGCAACTGCTCGCGGTTGAGATCGTACGACGCCGTCAGCCGCTGCGCCCCCCGGCTCATCAGCCAGTCGGCGGTCAGCTCGTTGGTGACATTCAAGGTGTAATCGAGCACAAACGGAATCGCCTGCTCTTCGCAGAACTGCATCCCGGCGAGATTGCGGACGAGCAGACCGTCCGGACCCCATTTCTTCAAGGCGATGAAGATGCCGAACTCATCCGGCTTCTGAATTCGCGGCGGTGCGAGCCAGATGGATTTTCCGGCCGCGTGAGCGATCGTCACGACTTCACGGTATTCGCGGATGTCCTGAAAATCGGCGTAGAGCGTGGTGACGGCCGACGACAAAGCCGCCGCACGGAGTTGTTCCAAAGTGCGACACAAGACATGCAACCGCGGCGTGATCGTGGCGGGAGCTTCGCCCTCCCCAATGCCGGCCCGCATCACGGCTAACACATCGTCGTCCGACAGCAATCGCGCCGGGGATTGTCCGCTGCGGTCGGTGAGTCCCCGCACGAGTTCCTGCCGCACATGGGACAACACACTCAGTGGTACCATCGGACCACCGGTGATGTTGCACTCGACATGACGCAAGCGAAAGACGGTGTGCCCTAGGCGGGCCAGTTGTTCGCGGAATAATTCATCGGTGGCCGGGCGGTTCCGCGCGGTCTGCAACGGCTCGTCACTGGAAGCCGTCGCGGTGATGCCGGTGGCCGTCGTTGCGGTGATGCGGAGTGGTTCGCCAACATTCGCCGTGACGTGGAAATCGACATCCACCCGCCGGACCGGATCGGCGGAGTTAAACGTCTGTCGCAGCCGGGCGGTCAGCTCGGGGTCGTCCGTTTTCCAGATCTTCTGCCCCGGCACAATCCGCGAGGGGTCGAGGCTGTCGATCTGGAATTCGAGCAGCACGGCGCCCGAGGACACGGTTTCATCGAGTCGCTGACGATCACGCCAGACGCCAAACACGCGGCCGCCTTGTTCGCCATGTGCGACAGTGCGATCCCCTTCGAACACCACGCCGTCGCCGCGCTTGATGGGGGCGCTGAGTTCGACTTCGACGCGGTCGCCGACCATGCGCACGACTTCGCCCAGCAGTACGCCACGCTTGGTGGAACTGAGCGCGGGTACGAGCCGCTTGTGATCGCACCCTTGCAGCCAACCGGGAACGAATCCGCGGGAAAACGACAACTCCATCTCACGACGGGCATCGGGCTGCAGGATCACCGGTTGGTGAGCCATCGCTGCGTCGATCGCCTCGCGGTAGTGCCGCGTGATGTTGGCGACGTACTCGGGCGTCTTCAGCCGGCCTTCGATTTTGAACGAGTTGACACCGGCCGCGATGAGTCCCGGCGTGAGTTCATACGCCGCGAGATCCTGCGGACTGAGCAGATATTTCTGTGCTCCCAGGTCAACATCTTTGCCGTCGCAGATCAGTTCATACGGCAACCGGCAGGCTTGGGCACACTGTCCACGATTGGCGCTGCGACCACCGAGCGACTCGCTGGTCAGGCATTGTCCCGAATACGCCACGCACAGCGCGCCGTGAACGAAGACCTCCAGCTCGACATCCGTCTTGCTGCGAATCGCGAGGATTTCATCCAGCGAAAGTTCGCGGGCGAGAACCACGCGCTCGATTCCCAGTTCCGCGGCGACGGCAATCCCTTCGGCGCTCGTGAGCGTCATCTGTGTCGAAGCATGCAGCGGCAGCTCCGGCGACACCGCGCGGATCAGACGCGCGACGCCAATGTCCTGCACGAGGACCGCATCCACGCCGATGAGCGTCAAGGCCCGCACGACGTTGACCACCTCCGGCAACTCGTCGGTGAAGGCGAGCGTGTTCAGTGTCACGAAGCCTTTCACGCCGCGCTGATGCAGATACTTCATTGCCTCCGTCGCTTCGTCCAGCGACAGATTCGCGGCTCGGGCCCGGGCGTTGAAGCCGACATCCAGGCCGAAGTAAACCGCGTCGGCCCCGTTTTCGACCGCGGCGGGCAGGCAGGCGACGCTCCCGACCGGCGCGAGCAGTTCCGGTCGCTGCAAGGCGAGTGAAGACGAAGCCGGGGACGTTGAAAAGACCATTTGCGACACGGGCGAATTCTCGATATCGAAGCGGGAATCCCGCATTATAGGGGAGAGCACTCCGTCCCGCATGGGGAATTCAGAAATCACGGTACGAACAGCGTCAGCGCGGCCGGTTGCACGGTGATTTCCACCGGCGTCATCCCGGCCGGATCGCCGTCGACGTGAACCGGTACGGGCGGATCGCTCGTGATGACCACGGACGTTGTCGACAGACAGAACACATCGCGACGACGCTCGACGCTTCCCCAGCATGCAGCCCAGAGTGACGTGATCACGCCACACGTGGTTCGTCGGGGGAATAGCCGAACGTCCAGCCGACCGTCATTGCCGGCGGCCGTTCTTGCCCACCGCAGTCCGAGCGCGTAGGCGGGAAGATTGAAGATCAGCGCGTGGGTCGCCGCGTACGTTCGTCCGGCATCATCGCGAATGGTGAGGCTCGGCCAATCGCGCCGTAACAGACTGCGGAGGATCGGCAGCAGATAATTTCCCTTGGTGATGTGTCCCCGCCGGGCATCATGAACTTCGTGAATGATCGCGGCATCAATCCCGACACCGGCGCAGATCACAAAGCGGCGAGCGCCGATCTGGCCGACATCCAACATCTGTTGACGCCCCGCAGCAATGATGGCGGCAAGGGCTTCTCCGGAGCGCGGCAGCGCGAAGAACTTTGCGAGGAGGTTTTCGGTTCCGAGCGGAAGGACCGCCAGCGGAACGCCGGGATATCGGGTGATGAGGTCACCGACCGTACCGTCACCACCTGCTGCAACCAGACAGCACAAGCATTCGCGATGCCGCGGCTCGGACATCCAGCGGGCCAGTCGCTGGCGATTGCGGAACAGGCGGGGCCGGAAACCGCGAGCCTTCAGTTCGCGCACCAGATCGAGCAACTCACTGCGGCGTGTGCGGGATCCGGCTTTGGGATTCCGCTGAATCACCACGTAGCGTCGCTGGGGTGCCGTCGCGCTCAACCCCGGCCGCCTTCACAACAGGTCTGACAGATGGTGTGGCAGCGCTCGCAGATCCACTTCTGGCGAATCTCGATCAGATGACCGCCGCACACCGGACACGCAGGCAGCTCTTCCGGCGGCTCCGCATTCGGCGGCGAAACCGACGGCGGGGCAGGTCGCGGTGGCGAGGACTCGTCGTTCATCGTCAGCATCATTCAGGCAGAAGAAATCCTGCCTGAAGTGTAACGACTTCCACCGAGGCCGACGACCATCACGTCGAGGGAAGCCAACCCACGCAAGCGGCAGCGTTCGTCGGTCGAACCAGGCCCGTATCTGCTGCCACTGTTGATGGGAGACTACGAATCGCAAGATTCGCGGGATTCTTGGTGGCGACGACTTGAATCTCGGTGCACACCGCGGGGGCGATACGGCCGATCGCGCAGTTCAATTGCCACCACCAGCGATAGTTCTCAAGCGGTCGCAGCGGACCGCCGGAAATCGTACGGAAACCGCGGGTCTGTCGGACGGTCACATCGCAGTGCTGATCCATCGCGCGCAGAAAGCTGCCGCGCGTGAAGGCCTGCAGATGTCCGCGGGTTTTCCTGGTTCCGACGATCCGGTCCCACACGGGAACGACGTGCTTCCGGACCAGTTGCGCGGGGGGCGTGAAAATCGGCACACCGAGTATCATCGTCCCGCCCGGCTTCAGCACGCGCGACAATGTCGCCAGGGCAACATCAATGGTGGGAAGATGCTCGAGGACCTGTTCGCAGATCACGACATCAAACTGATTCGACGGCAGAAACGGCAAACCGCTTAGCAGATCTCCTTCAGCGAGCGAGCTCCAGGCATCGCGCTTGTAAAGATTCTCTCGCAGCTTCAGATCGACACCGTGAAACTCGACCGTGCCGAGGTCGTTATGCTGTTCGATATACCGCATCGAGACGCCGTTCCACACGCCGACGTCGAGCAGTTGAAGCGTTTCGCCGCGCTGACGGGCCTGTGGAATAAGTCTGGCCATGTCTTGCGCGATGGCGTGGTACCGGGCTTGCCGCAGGCTGTAGCGTTCCTGCCGGGTAGGGTCGACACCAAAAGCCCAACGCGCAGATGAAGAGGTCATGCCGATTCCATGGCCCGCAAGTGTGCACTCGCACCCTCCGTGGCACGAGAATCGGCGTCATCTTAAAGACTTACAGAATGACGGCAATGGCAAATCGGCAGATTCTGCTGATGCTGCCCAGCGGCTCACCGCGTGATCGTGTGCGATGCCGGTTGCACGGTCTGCGGACCGCGGCCGAGCAGCACCAGATTGTGCTGTCGCAGGAAACGACGCTGCCTGGTCAGCACGGCGATATCGTCCGGCAGCTCGGTCGCGAGTTGATCGAGACGGTCATCGCGTGTGAGCAGCAGGCCTTGTGGATTCGCCGTGAAAAACTCGGCGATTTGTGGCTTCTTGAGGCGATGCACTTTTCGCTCGGCATAGAACACGAGATTCGGGGCGAAGTATTCGTACGTGGCGAGCGGGGCCTCGTCCGCGTCTGGCAGTGACTGGATAAAGCGGCCGAACGTCAGGCCGTCCTGATGACGCGCCACCCAGGCGGGGCAGATGCCGACAACCGTGACGGCAAGCGCGACGGCGGTGATCGCCAGTGTTCGGACGGCCCGCAATCGCTGGTGTTGACAGACGTACTGATAGGCGACCCCGGCTCCGATCAGCGGCCACAGTCCCACCATCGCCAGCCACCACTCATCCGGCAGGATGTAAGACGCAGCGATCGGAAAGCCCACCAGAATTGCGGCTCCGACGACCGCCTGAATGCGGCAGGCGTTTCGGAACCCACGGGCACCGAACGTGGCTGCTTCGCGCCGCCACTGGGTAAGGTAGCCGCCCATCAGCAGGGCCAGCGCCGGGTATGCGGGCAGCACATAATTCGGCAGCTTGGTTTTGGCGATCGAGAAAAATCCAACCCACGCGCCGGCCCAAACCAGCAGAAACAGGTCCGCGGCGTGTCCGGTTCCGGGCATGCTCAAGCGTTTGGCCGCCCGCCAGATGGCCAGCGGCAAGAACACCGACCACGGCAATGTTCCCAGCAGAATGACCGGAATGTAGTACACGAACGGCCCGCGATGGTTCTCCATCGGCTTCAGGAAGCGGCCCACGTTGTGACCGCCGAGAAACCCTTCCAGCCAGGCTCCGTCGGTTTGGATCCCCACCGTGACATACCACGGCAACGCGATCGCGGCGACGATGAGCGCTCCCATGGGAACGCGCATCGCGGCGCAGCCTTTCCAGATCCGTGCAGGCGAAAACGTCTGCGCGAACGTCACCAGCGTTCGTCGCCACCATATTCCTGTGGGAAGTTTTGCAGCGTCCAAACGGTGATCCAACTGCTGGCGGATCAGCAGGAACAACCCGAGGATCGTGCAGGGCAGCAGCACGCCAATCGGCCCTTTAGCCAAGACGGCAAAGCCCATCGCGACATACATCGGCACGGCTTGCAGCCATGTCGCCGGGACAAATTGTTCCCACGGTCGCCGTGTCAGCTCTGTTCCGTCCACGTTGCCGAAACGTCCGCCGTGGCGGACTGCGGTCGCCCAGACGTAGCCGACAAACGCCGCGGTGGTGCAGAAGATCAGCGTCGAATCCGGCGTGACCGATCGGCCGACGGCGGCGAACATCAGGCAGGTGCACAGAACAAGCGCGCCCCACAAGCCGACCTCGGCCTGAAAGAGTTTCCGTCCGAGATGATACGTCCACAACGACGTGCCGACGGCGAGGATCGATGACCCGAACCGCGCGGCGAATTCACTGACGCCGAAAACGGTGTATGACGACAGCATCAACCAGTAGACGAGAATCGGCTTGTCGGTCCGGAGTTCATAGTTGAACGTCGGGACGATCCAGTCGCCGCGCTGGAACATCTCGCGGCCGCAGACGGCATTCTTCGGCTCATCTTCATCGAAGAGCGCCGCGGCTCCGAGATTGGTGAAGAAGACCAGTCCCGCTGCGAGCACAATCAGCAACTGATCGCGCCACAAGGTCGTTGTTGGAGGCCGGTCCATGGCCGAAGGTCACTTCCGCGAAAAGATGATCCCGGACGGAACCCCCGCGCCCCGTCCTGGTGAATCGGGAACTCTAGACGAGAATGGCCTTTCAAGGCAACGGCGAAATGCAGCCGGCTCGACCGGACCAATTATTAACGGATTGGTAACAGAACTGACGTTGGACGCTTCGCCACTTGCGCTTATCATCGTCGCGCTAATGGACGGAAGAGTTTTCCCTCACGCGAACTGAGCGATGTCGGTTGCCGATACCACGCTGCTGCACGCCCCACGGGCCCTTTCCCCGGCAGCCGCGACGCGACTGGGGACGTTCAGCGTTCCGCTGATTCTGATCGCGCTCGGCATCCTGTGCCTGCCGATCGATATCCCGGTGGCCCAGTTCTGCCTGCAGACGCAGTTTCCGCGAACGATCGTGGACCTGCTCAAGAACGCCGAAGCGTTCGGTCACTCCGCGGGCGTCGGCATGATTGTGCTGACGGTCCTGTTCCTGGATCCTCAGGGCCGCACGCGCGCCATCAATGCGATGTTGTGTGCGATCACCGCGGGGATGAGTGCAAACGTGATCAAGCTGTGCATCGGTCGTCTGCGACCCCACCAGTTGCTGACGGCTCCCGACGATCTGGCCACCACGTTCACGGGACTGTTCCGCTTCGCCGCCGGCGGTTCGGCACATCAGAGTTTCCCGTCGGCACACACCGCCACGGCGATTGGGTTGGCCGTCGCTCTCTCGGCGGCGTATCCCCGCGGGCGAATCTGGTTCTTCGTGATGGCCGCGCTGGTCGGAATGCAGCGGGTTCAAACCTCGGCGCACTTCCCCAGCGATGTGTTCGCCGGCGCTGCCACCGGATGGATTGCCGCGCAGTTGATTCTTGCATGGCGAAGTCCATCGACCAGCACCAGCGCAACGTAGTACGCGACGCTGTCATTTCGGCTTCAGGCTGTGCGTATGGCCGTCGAAGCTGAAGACCGTCGGCTTGTCGTCAATGATGCTTTCCAGATGCACTGGCCGAGCCCAGAGCTTGTGCAGATTCGCGAGCGTCGCCTGCGCGTAGTCCTGTCGCAGTTCAATTCCCTGGAAACGGTGCCGCAAATACAGCTCGCCGCGATTGCGTGAATTAGCATCGATCACGTCGATAAACGGTCGGCCGTGATTGGTGAGGCTATTGAGGAGCTGCTGCTTGATCTCCGGAAACTCGCGCGACGCGATGTCGTAAGTCGACTGCCCCTCGTTGTAGGCAAAGCTGAACAGCTTGTGCTTCGCGCAGAACTCCGGCGTCAGAAACGTATCGATGAACGTGACGTCGTTATGAATCCGACGGACTTCGAAGATCTTCTGGCGGCCAAGACCGAGTTGCTTGTCCCATTTCCGGCGGGTCTCCCAGTCGTCGCACTCTTCATACTCTGCGCCGAACTGACCGCGGTTCCATCGTTCTTCGATCTCCCGGAACAGTTCGATGCCAATCTTGTAGGGATTGATCCGCTGCGGGCTCATCGCCACGGTGCCGGAGTGATGGTCGGCGTAGTCGATCACTTCGGCATCGGTGAGGCTGTGTTTCGTCATGAGCGTGGTGTGCCAGTAGCTGGCCCAGCCTTCGTTCATGATCTTCGTCTGTCCCTGCGGCGCGAAATAATACGCTTCATCGCGGATGATCGAGAGGATATCGTGCTGCCAATCTTTCAGCGGCGCGTGCTGCAGCAGGAACAGCAGCACGTCGCGCTGCGGCTCATCGGGGAAGGACCGCTTCGCGTCCCGCTCCTCTTCGTCGCGCTGTCGCTGCTCGGCTTCCTTCTTGAGGACATCCGGCGGGTTGATAAACGGGTCCATGTACCCCTTTGCCGGTAGCCGCGATTGTTGCAGGTACTCGAAGTCCTCGGCCCGCAACAGGGCCGCATGGGGCATCGCTTCCGTCTGATGCGGCCGGGTGATGTGCACGGAATGCGGATCGATCAGATCCTCGAGCGACAGGCAGGCGTCGATGAACTCCTCGACTTTGTCATACCCGTGGCGGTCGACATAACGATTGATGCGAGTGGCATGATTCGCCATGGCATCGAGCATGTTGCGGTTTGTCGCCCCGAACCACGCATTGCATTTGAAGAAATCGCAGTGGCCGTAAACGTGATTGATCACCAGCTTCTGGTCGACCATCAGATTGGTGTTGAGCAGGTACGCATAGCACGGATTGTTGTTGATCACCATCTCGTAGATGCGCTGAAGACCGTACATGTGGGTCTTCACCAGCTCGTCATATTCCGCCCCGAATCGCCAGTGCGGGTAGCGCACCGGGAAGCCACCATACGCCGCGAACATGCAGAGCTCTTCGAGGTCCAGCACCTCGAAGATGGTTTCGAAGCAGTCGAGCCCGTAGTGCCGGATCCGCTCCTCGGTCTCCAGCTGAATGTCCCGCAGTTCGGGCGGCAGTTTACGATGCGTGGAAATCGACATGGCGTCCCTGCAGGCTAAAACTTCGAAGGTTGAGCTCGCCGACTACTTCAACATGGAATTCTACGCAAGCCTCTTTCGGCGGAAGATGAATTCATTGCAGCCGAGGTTACCGCCACACGTGGTGAGGTGTTCCAGCTCGAAGCCCCGCTCGCGAAGGAATGTGACGACATCTTCGGGCCGCGCGACTTCAAAAGGAAACCCGCCGATCCAGTCGACGAGGTCGTACCACCAGTGCATCCCGCGGACGCGCTGGCTCGCCATGAGCCCGGTTCGGCGCGGCGGCGATGGGGGCGATATCCTTCCCGTATTCAAACCAGAAAATAGAGCGGCGAGTCCTTGTGCGGTGAATTTCGATATCGCGCGCGTTGCTGCCCAGGGAACTCCGATCGCAACCACATATGCGGGTCGCAACCAGCGCGGCAAACGGACATAGAGCTGCTTGACGCCCGCCCACACGCGGCTCCAGACGCCCTGATCGTTGTAGAGTGCAATCCAGAATGTGCCATCTTCGGCAACGCACTGCGACGCCAGCTCAAGCGCTGTCCACATCTGTCCGGTGTGATGTAATACTCCCCACGAATAAACGACGTCGAAGGTCCCCAGGGTGGCGAGATACTCCGCGTCGAGCACCGATCCCTGTTCCACCTGCCAGCGATGTTCAGCAGCCTGCTCCCGATGCCGCAGCTCCTCCGTGCAGGCGACGGAATCCGCGTCATAGTCGAACGACGTGACATCCGCTCCGAGGCGATAGGCGGCAAGACTGAACAAACCGCTGCCGCTGCCGATGTCGAGAAACCGTCGGCCCTGCAGTCCAGCCGGCCCGAGAATGGTGTGTAACGACTGCGTCGCCGCTGCAATCCGCTCTTCGGTCACCGTCCGCAGGAAACGCGACCAGTTCCGCCCAAAGGCAAACCGCGGCGGCTCGGATTCAACAGTCCTCGCTGCAGATGGAGCGGGCGCCGCGCTCATCAGTCTATTTGCCTTTTCCCAGGAACGTGCGGATCGATTCGTAGATGCCGTCTTTGTCTTTGATTTCGCTGAGAATCAGATTCTCCCACGTTCCGGTGATCCGCCGCAACTCGCGGATATAGTCGCCGCTGCCGTACGGGCTCTCCACCTGCCCATAACACACCAGATTGCAGGTCGTGAGGAAGAATTCCTGCAGATACTTAATGCACGCGGTGTTGTCTTC
>DASRYX010000250.1:0-7494 GCA_035686985.1 Planctomycetaceae bacterium
TGACTCGTCGCGCGGTTCCATCAACGTTACGATATGCGTCTCTGCTGAGTGCTCTCTTGGAAAGTCTTCGACCATGATCGTGCGTGCCGGGATTGTGTTGTGCCTGCTGAGCAGTCTGTTGTCTGTCGGCGTTATCGCAGCCGAGAACGATTTCCCGGAGATCACCGCCGCCGACTGGCCGTGGTGGCGTGGCCCGCATCGCAACGGCATCGCACCGGAAGGGCAATCGCCGCCCTTCAAATGGGGCGACGCCGAAAACGTGGCATGGAAAGTCCCCGTTCCCGGCAAAGGCCACGGCTCGCCGATCGTCATCGGTGATCAGGTTCTGCTGCAGACGGCCGAAGCCGACGCGGAGCGGCATTCGCTGCTCTGTTTCAACCGTCACAACGGCACCGTGATGTGGCGGGCGGTGATCAGCGAAGGGGGCTTTGAGACCAAGCAGAACGCCAAAAGCACGATGGCGAATTCCACCCCCGCGACCGACGGCAAGCAGGTTTTCGTCAACACGCTGCATGACGGAGCCGTTTACCTGACCGCGTTCGACCGCCGCGGCCTCAAACAGTGGGAACGGAAGGTCGCCGACTTCGTGCTGCACCAGGGGTTCAGCTCTTCTCCGGCGATCTACAAGTCCGCGGTGATTGTCAGCGTCGACAGCAAGCAGATCGGCGGAGCGCTCACGGCGTACAACCGCTTCACCGGCAATGAAATGTGGACCCGCACGCGGCCCAAGCTGCCGAACTACACCTCGCCTGTGATTCTGAATGTCGCCGGCCGTGACCAGATGATTTTCACCGGCTGCAATCTTGTCACCAGCCTTGATCCACTCACCGGGCAAGTCCTGTGGGAAACCGCGGGATCGACCGAAGAATGCGTGACCTCAACCGTGACCGATGGCAAGCACATCTTCACCAGCGGCGGATATCCGAAGAATCATCTCGCGGCGATTGTGGCGGACGGTTCGAACAAGGTCGCCTGGGAAAACACGACGCGCGTGTACGTCCCCTCGATGGTGGCCCGCGACGGCTATCTGTACGGCGTGCTGGATGCCGGTGTTGCCAGTTGCTGGAAGACCGACACCGGCGAAGAACAGTGGAAAAACCGCGTTGGCGGCACGTTCAGTTCGTCGCTGGTCCTCGCTGGGGACAATCTCTACGCGACCAATGAAGAAGGCCAGACGTTTATTTTCAAGGCGACGCCGAAAGCGTTTGAACTCGTCGCAGAAAACAAGCTCGGCGATGAAGTGTTCGCCACCCCGGTGATCGCTCACAACAAGCTGTTCCACCGCGTGGCTCACAACATCGACGGGAAACGGCAGGAGTTTCTATACTGCATCGAAGCACCGTAGGGTGGGCTGTGCCCACCATCATCGTCTTCGGATATCCGTGTGATGCAATGGTGGGCACAGCCCACCCTACGTCATTCCGATTGCAGATGCTTCTTGAAGAACGCCAGCATTGCGGTTTCGGCTTTCTCCGCGTCGGCCCCTTTGAAACCGTGGCCCGCGCCTTCGAGTTTCAGCAGCTCGACTTCCACCTCGGCGGCTTTGAGACGGTCGTGGATCCATTCGGCCTGCTCAAAGGCGACGTATTTATCGTCCGTGCCGTGAATCAGTAGCGTCGGGGCCGCGTTTGGCGTCACCCAGTAGAGCGGGCTAGCGAAAATGTGCTTGCGGCGTTCCTTGGTGGCATCACCGCCAAGCCACAGCGGCAGCACTTCCGCAGCATCAACGCTCTTGCCATACGACTTCGTGAAATCGCTCGGGCCGTAGTAGTTCACGACGCAGGTCACCGCGGATGACTCCAGGTCGGTGACCGCATCGCCAAGCTCTTCGAGTCCCTCAAAATCGGCGAGGTCGCCGGTCACTCCGAGGAATTGCGCGAGATGTCCGCCGGCGGAATCACCGACGACGCCGATGCGATCGGGATCGATCTGATAAATCGCGGAGTTCTTCCGCAGCCAGCGTACGGCGGCTTTGACATCGTAAATCGCGGCCGGAAATTGATATTTCGGGGCGAGCCGATAGGTCACGGTCGCGGCGACGTAACCATCTCCGGCAAGTTTCTGACACAGCGCGTCCCACCGTTCACGCTTGCCCGCGCGGAAGCCGCCGCCATGAATGCACAGCACGGCCGGTCGCAGCCCGTCGCCTTCTTTCGGTCGCGCGAGGTTCAACTGCAAATGCTGGCCATCGGGGTTCGAGTATTCGATGTCCTTCTCAAACACGATTTCTCCGGCGAAGAGTGCCGTGGTTCCCATGCTGAAAACCAAGGCCGTGAGCATCCCGATCCGTCGCGACATTGTTGCATCCTGTGAACTGGTGGTGTTGTCTTGGAGAGTCGCCAGCCTATCAATCGTTCAAGGCGGATTGAACCCACTCCGCCCATGCATGAAGAAAGTCGTTCACCATGATGTCAGCCGCCGTTCGGGTTTCCGGCAATGCCGATGGGTTCATCGGTGCGGTTTTGCCGAAGGCGTAGAACTTGATCTTCGGTTCAGTCCCCGATGGTCGCACCGCGATCCGCAGGGACGCGCCGTCACGGCGGGTCTCGAAGATGAGCAGGTTCCCGCTTGGTTGCGGCAGATCTGCGACCCGTTGATTCGCCGGCAGGTGACGCACTTCGTGTTTCAAGTAGTCACGCACCTCGACGAACTGGAATCCCGCAAGCACTTTCGGTGGATCACTGCGCAAGCGGCTCATCAGCGCGGTGATCGCCGCCTGGCCTTCGGCTCCCTCAAGCGATAATGATGTCTGCCGTTCGACGTGGTAACCATGAGTGACATACAAGTCATCGAGACGGTCGAGCAGCGTGCGACCGCGGCGTTTGTCTTCCGCGGCGGCTTCACACAACCACAGTGCCGCGATGCTGGCGTCTTTATCGCGGCAATGCGTGCCGCCCAGATAGCCGTGCGATTCTTCGCAAGCGTAGACGAATTTCTCCGCCCCCTCGACATCCATGCGGGCCCCGATGTATTTGAAACCGACGAGGAGATCGTCGATCACTCGCAATCCCGCGTGTCGCCCGATGGCTCCAACGAGCGGCGTGGTGACCAGCGTCGTTAGCACATTGTGTTGCGGCGTCAGCGTTCCCTGGGCTTGCCGTTGCTGTGTGACGTAATCGAGCAACAACGCTCCGAGCTGGTTGCCGGTCACATAGATGTACTCACTCTCGTGATCACGAACCATCGCGCCCAGACGATCCGCATCGGGATCGCTCGCGATGATAAGATCAGCGTTCAATGCCTTCGCTCGCGGCACCAATGGTGGGAATACCGCGGGGCGTTCCGGATTCGGGAGATGATCGGGCACGTTGGAAAAATCACCGTCCGGTTGCCGTTGCGGTTCAAACAGATGCAGCCCGGTGAATCCGGCTCGCTGCAACGTCGCCGCGACCGAGGTTTCCCCCGCGCCATGCAGCGGCGAATAAAGAACCGTGAGATCGCGGGCCGGGGAAAGACTCAACGAGACGACGGCTTTGAGATAGGCGTCGTCGATCTCCGCGCCGATCATGCGGATGCCGCCGGAATTCACGGTCGCCGTGAAATCGACCTCGGGGAGTTCGCCGACGGTCGCGACGGCGTCAATGATCCCCTGATCATGCGGCGGCAGGACCTGTCCGCCGTGGGACCAGTAGGCTTTGACGCCGTTGTCACTGGGGGGATTGTGCGACGCGGAGATCATCACGCCGGTGTCGCACTGCAGGTGCCGCACGGCGAACGACAGTTCCGGTGTGCTGCGATGGCCGTCGAAGAGAAACGTGGTGAAGCCTTCGGCGGCAAAAATCCTGGCGGTGATCCGCGCGAACTCTTCCGAGTGGTGGCGAGTGTCGTAAGCCACCACGGCTCGCCACGGCCCGGCGGGTTTGGTCTGTTTGACGTACTTCGCCATCCCCATCGCGGACTCGCCCACGGTCCGCGGGTTCAAGGTCGCAGAGCCCAGTGGCGACATCAGTCCCCGCCGCCCGCCTGTTCCGAACGGTAAGATTTCCCAGAACCAGCGCTGGAGATTCTCCCACTCCTCGGCGGCAATAAGCGACTTCACCGCGGGGGTCTCGCGATGGTAACCGGGCTCCGTCAACCAGCGGCGAATGTTGTCCCGCGTCGCGCACGTGATTCTCCCCGCAGCGACAGCCTGATCCAGTTGATCCAACTCACTCATTACGCAGTCGCTTCCGACAACTTCGATTTACGCTTTGCGGTTTCGCGTCCCGCGCCAACTCCACGCGACGATCGCCAATCCAGCCAGCCATCCCAACCAGACGAAATCCCACCCGCGCGGCCCGAAAACGACCGTCGCATTGAACATCATGAACGCAAAGAACGCATGAAGCGACCAATACGCCCACCGATTTTCTGGCCAGCGGCCATTTCGTGCCCAACAAACCGCATCGACAGTCCACCACACGGCCATCAGTTCATTGAGGTACAGCCCGAACCCGGAATCAAATCCGGTCAGCCGCAGAGTCTGCTGCCGCACGTGCTCAACCGCCGCTGAGTGACTCCAGCGATGAGCGAAATGAAACGCCGCCGCGACATGAGCGAGAAAAATAACGCAACCGATGATCCAGATTGCACGGTTCCAGCGCTGCGTGCGTTCATTGCCCGGTGCGAGGACATCCATGCTGATGCGGGCAAGATACGCCGCCGCCGCAAGTCGCGCTGTCCAGCGGACAATCAGTTCACCGATGGACATGACAACTCACTTGCGATTCATCCTGACCGCTCGTCATCATTCGCGGCATGACGAAACCATTGCTGATTCTGAACGTGGTCGGTCTGACGCAGGAAATGCTCGGGCCAAACACGCCCCATTTGAAACGCCTCGCCGATGAGGGCTTCGCGCGGCCGATGGGGACCGTGCTGCCTGCGGTAACATGTTCGGCCCAGTCAACGATTCTCACCGGCACGCTGCCGCGCGAGCACGGGATTGTCGCAAATGGCTGGTATTTCCGCGATCTCGCTGAGGTGCTGTTCTGGAAGCAGTCGAACCGGCTGGTTCATGGCGAACGGATTTACGATGTCGGCGAGGAACGCGATCCGCTCTATACCACCGCGAAGATGTTCTGGTGGTACAACATGTACTCGACCGTCGATTACTCGATGACGCCGCGGCCGAGTTATCCGGCCGATGGCCGCAAGGTGATGGATTCGTACAGTTTCCCGCCAGAATTGCGCGACGAACTGCAACACAAGCTCGGCGTTTTTCCGCTGTTCAAATTCTGGGGACCGGGGGCGGACATCACCAGTTCGCGATGGATCGCCGATGCGAGCATCGAGGTGATGCAGCGACACAAGCCGTCGCTGACGCTCGTCTATCTCCCGCACCTCGATTATAACCTGCAGCGCCTCGGCCCGGATGACCCGCGCATTGTGGAAGACATCCGCCTCATTGATGCGGAAGCGGGGAAGCTGATCAATGCGGCAAGGGCGCAGGATACGGACATTATCGCGCTGTCGGAGTACGCGATCACCGGTGTCAATCAGGCGGTGCACATCAATCGGGTGCTGCGGCATCACGGTTATCTCGCGGTGCGGCGTGAACCGCTGGGGTGGGAAACCCTCGATTGCGGCGCCTCCCGCGCGTTTGCGGTCGCAGATCATCAAGTGGCCCACGTCTACGTCCGCAACTACGAAGACATCAAAGCCGTGAAGATGGTGTTGAACATGACCGATGGCATCGACGGCGTGTTCGACCGCGCGGAGCAACGGCAATTCGGTTTGGATCACGAGCGCTCAGGGGAACTCGTCGCCGTCGCTGCCACGGGGGCGTGGTTCACCTACTACTTCTGGGAAGACGATGAACTCGCCCCCGATTACGCCCGCACCGTCGACATCCACCGTAAGCCGGGATACGACCCGGCGGAACTCTTTGTCGACCCGAAATTGATGTTCCCCAAGTTGCGCATCGCCCGGCGGCTGGCCCAGAAATTCCTCGGATTCCGTTACTACATGGACGTGATTGGTCTGGATGCGTCGATCGTGAGAGGTTCGCACGGCCGCTTGCCGACACCGGGCCAGGAGCGCCGCGAAGCGCCGGTGTTCATTTCGTCGAACCGCGCGATTGAGTGCGACGAGATTCCGATGACCGCGGTGAAGGACCTCGCGCTGCGATTGCAGTTCGGTGAATAGCGTCCCAAAGCCGGGCGTCTGCTTTGGACGCCCGGCTTTTGTATTTCGCATGATCACTGGCGTGGATCAAAGGCAGATGCCGGGCATGTCGGAAATGCCCGGCATCGAACTCTGTGGCGAACCGATCCGCGTCCGTTTATGCTGCGGTGACGAAATCACCACGAATCATCACCTCAAGGATCGTGTCATGCTGCGTTGGGCTTTGTTGAGTCTGTTTGTCTGCACGGCGACGGCGTCGGCGGAGACGAAGTGGAAGCGGATTCAGATTGATGGCACGTTCCGTGCGGAAGGCGTCGCCGCCGGGGACTTCAACAAAGACGGTCAGATGGACGTCGCCGCGGGGGATTACTGGTTCGCCGCGCCGGATTGGAAGCAGCACCAGATCCGCCAGCCGCTCGACCGCATGGCGAAACCCACCGAGGGATACGACGGCAGCAAGGGCTACAGCAACACCTTCGCAAGCTGGGCTTACGATGTTAACGGCGACGGTTGGGACGACGTGATCAACATCGGCTATCCCGGGGCGCCGTGCTACTGGTACGAGAACCCGAAGAACGCCGACGGGATGTGGAAGCAGGTTGAAATCTGGCACAGCGCCTGCAACGAAACGCCGTTGTTCACGGACGTCACCGGCGACGGCAAGCCGGAAATCATCATGGGCTCGCAGCCCGAACGGCAACTCGGCTATCTGTCTGTGCCGTCGGCCGACAAGTGCTACGAGAAGTGGAAGTTTGTGCCGATCAATGAAGCCGGCGAGCCCAATCAGAACGGCACTTTTTTGTACTACCACGGCCTGGGCACGGGTGATGTGAATCAGGACGGGCGTCTCGACGTCATCATCCCGCACGGATGGTATGCAGCCCCGGAAAAGCGCGACTCCGCGCTGTGGGAATTCCATCCGTTGAATCTCAGCAAGAACAACGACGGCAAGGTGTTGCCCGCGTCGAACATTTTCGTGCTGGACCTCGATCTCGACGGTGATCAGGACATCATCATGAGTTCGGCCCACGCCTTCGGCATCTGGTGGTTCGAGAATCCCGGCAAAGATTCTAAAGATCCGTTCAAATACCATCTGATCGACGAATCGTTCTCACAGACGCACGCGCTGGCGCTAGTCGATCTCGCGGGGGACAAGAAGCTGAGCCTCGTCACCGGCAAACGCTACTTCGCACACATGGGTCCGGACCCCGGCGAATTCGATCCCGTCGTGATGTTCCAGTTCGGAATCCAGCGGGAAAAAGGGGCGGCACCGAAGTTCGAGAAGCAGGAGATCATCGCCGGAAAAGACACCGGTGTCGGCACGCAGTTCCAGATGATCGACTTCAACAAGGACGGGAAGCTCGACATTGTGCTGTCGAACAAGAAGGG
>DASRYX010000251.1:0-2054 GCA_035686985.1 Planctomycetaceae bacterium
AAGCGCTCCACCGGCAAGACGGTTTACATTCTTGATGAGCCGACGACCGGGCTGCATTTCATCGACATCGAGCACCTGCTGCGCGTGCTGCACGGCTTTGTCGACGCAGGCAACACCGTCATCGTCGTGGAACACAACCTCGACGTGATCAAGACTGCGGATTGGATCATCGACCTCGGTCCGGAAGGGGGTGCCGGCGGCGGCCGCATTCTCGCAACCGGCACGCCGGAAGCGATCGCCACGAACGAAGAATCGTACACGGGTCTCGCGCTGCGGCCGTACTTGAAAGTCGAGAGTCACGAGTCGAGAGTCAAGAGCCAGAAAAAGGCCAAGCGAAACGCAGGGACTGCAGCCCCGGGGATGTTGTCTGCCGCACGAAAACTCGAAGCGTCTCCGCGCTGGCAGACCGAGAAAAGACTTCCCCAACTGGACGCGGCGAAGGACCACATCGTGGTCCGCGGCGCCGCCCAGCATAATCTGCAGCACATTGATCTGTTGATCCCGCGGGAAAAAATGTCGGTCTTCTGCGGTCCCAGCGGTTCCGGCAAAAGCTCGCTGGCGATGGACACGCTCTACGCTGAAGGACAACGGCGGTACGTCGAATCGTTGTCGAGCTATGCCCGTCAGTTTCTCGGCCAGATGCCTAAGCCGCGGGTCGAACACATTCATGGCCTGCAACCGGCGATTGCGATCGAGCAAAAGACGGTTGGTCACACGCCGCGATCGACCGTGGGCACCGTTACCGAAATCTACGACTATCTCCGCATCCTGTATGCCCGGCTGGGGACGCCGTTCTGCCCGGACTGTCACATCGCCGTCGAGACGCAAACGACGGATGATGTCATTGATCAGCTGCACGCGCTGCCCACCGACACGAAGTTACTGATCCTTGCACCGCAGGATGTCCCTGTCGGTCAACAGCACTCCAAGCTGTGGGAACGTCTGCGCGAGCAGGGTTTTCGCCGCGTCCGCATCGACGGTGAGACGCATACGCTCGATGCAGTTCCCGAAATCGACCGCCGGCGAAAGCACAACGTCGAGATCGTGATTGACCGCCTAACGATCCAGCCGAACTCGCGCGGGCGGCTCGCCGAGTCGGTGGAATCGGCGTTTGATTTCGGGCACGGGCTCATCCGCGTGGCCCATGTCGACGATGAACGTCCGGAAAAGAAGTGGAAAGTCACGCCGTACAGCTTGTTCCGGTCCTGTTCGTCGTGCGGCCGCAGCTTTGAAGAACTCACGCCGCAGAACTTCTCGTTCAACAGTCCGTTGGGCTGGTGCACGTCGTGTGAAGGACTCGGCACGCAGCAGGGGACCAACCTCGGTGCGCTGATCAGCGACCCGACGCGGACGCTCGCCAGCGGAGCCGTCGCCGCGTGGCCCGATCCCGCGACGCGTCCGCTGTTCCGGCGCATGCTGCAAGCCATCAGTGACGAAACCGGCTTGCCGCTCGAGGTGCCGTTCTCACAACTCGAAGCATCCCAGCAGCGAATGGTCCTCTACGGGACCGATGACCGCTGGTTCACGCTGGCCAATGATGACGCTCCGAAGCCGAAACGCCGTGCTTCCGCGCAAGCGCCGCGCGGGTCATTTCGTTTTCAGTACAAGGGGCTTTACCCGGCGATTGAAGAGGCCTCGCGAGTCTCATTTAGCCATCGTCAGCGGTTGTTCGAGCTCGTTGGGGAAGTTCCCTGTTCGGTCTGCAGCGGCAGTCGCCTGCGGGAAGACTCCGCGGCCGTGCGTTTGTCGAACAAGACGCTCAAGCAGTTATGTGATCTCCCGTTGGGCGATGCGCTGCCGTTTCTGCGAAAGCTGGATCTCACCGCCCCGCAGCGCAAGATCGCCGGGGATCTGCTGCACGAAGCGACCAGCCGGTTGTCGTTTCTCGTGGAAGTCGGCCTGCATTACCTCACACTGGCACGAACGCTACCGACACTTTCCGGGGGCGAGACGCAGCGCATCCGGCTCGCGGGACAGATCGGCCGCGCGCTCACCGGAGTGCTGTATGTTCTTGATGAGCCCACGATTGGTCTCCACCCGAGCGACAATGGCCG
>DASRYX010000252.1:0-2235 GCA_035686985.1 Planctomycetaceae bacterium
GACGCAGCGCGTAATAGCGCTGTGCGTCGGGTCGAGCCCAGACCTTTGCGATGTTGGCTGCCTGACTGTCGGCTTTTTTCTTTCCGAGGACTTCGACCGCAGTCATGACGAGCCGCCAATCGAAGGCGTCCAGTGCCTGGGCCACCGCTTCGATTCCGCCGGGCAGCGGACAATCGGTGAGCTTTTCCACGGCCATAAGGTGGCTGTCGAGCACCGGGCGCTTTAACGTCCCGGCGATCAGGTCATCGAGCGCGGTGAGATATTCCTCGTCGTGGCCCTTTTGCCACTCGACGAGCGGGACCGCCGATTTCCGCACCGATTCTTGATTCGATTTGAGGCGACGGACAATCGTCGCGGCATCGGGGGGATCCTCCGCCGCGTGAACGGGCGAGAAGTGCACCGCGGAGAACAGGCACAACATCAAACTGGACAATACGTTCGGCAGCCGGCGGGGCATTCGCATCGTGCAACCCTCACAGGGGTGAAGAAGACGCACTCTGTTGAGAAAACGCGGCGCAGTTTTATCCGTCAACAGCGAAATTTTTCGCCAGGGATAATTGCGACTATTCAGCTTCAGTGGCTACGAGCAGGCGTTGCCGTTCGGCCTCCCAGTCGGTGAAGAGATAGGTGCCGACCGTTTTCTTCCGCTGCTCCAGCGATTGTACAACGCCCGGTTTGGCCTTCGCATTGTCGTCGGCGTCTTTCTCTTTCTTGACGAGGCGATCGTTCCATTTCTTGAGGGATTCGTCTTTCTGCACGAGTTGCCCAGTGGCACGTTCGTAGTCCGCAACCAGCGCCTGCCGCTGATTCAACACCACGAGCGCCTGCTGATAGAACTGGTTCATGCCGGTGACCGTGCGATTGCGATCCTGCTGGTATTGCAGGATCTGTTGCTGTCGGACGCCGAGTTCCCGGTCGATCTGTTGCAGCCGTGTCTGATTCAGGCCGTTGCGGGCGTTGCCGTTGTTATTTCCGTTGTTGCGCAACCCCTCATATTGATTCATCAGGACTTGAAACTCCTGCTGCGTCGCCAGGATCGACCGTTCCAGCGACTGCCGCCGTTGATCGAGCGTGTTCCATTCCTTTTCGAGCAGACCGAGGGACTTGCCGAACTCCGCGAGCTTGTTGTCGAGCGTCTTCTTCCACTCCTCGGCGGTGAGTTTCAGATTCTCGCGGTCCCCCTTCGTTTTCGCCTGTTCACCCCGCAGTTGGACTTTCTCGGCTTCGGCGGCGGCTTCCTGCTTCTCCTGTTCGGCGGTCTGGATCGACGCGGTCGTGTTCGAGAGGTTTTCCGATTCGTTGATGACCGCCTCGAAACCACGGATGTACGCCTCGCGGCGGTCGACCGGCATAGTGCCCCGGACGCGCTGCTCGACGTTATGAAAGCGTTCGAGTTCCGCCGCCGTGTTCGCGATCTGCTGCCCAGTGGAGAGCGCCCGTCCGATCCATTCTGCGAATTCATCACGGGCTTCGACTGTCTTCCAGTTGGGATTGTCATCCCGCAACCAGTCGGCGTACTTCTCGATGCGGTCGGTGGCGACCGTCCACTGCTTCTGGCTGAGCAGCAGCGTGATCTGCGCCTGCGCCGCAGAAATGTGCTGCTTCTCAGCGGCCTGAGCCAGAAACGGTAGCGATTCTTTGGTCTTGTTCAATCGCAACAGGACAATCGCGTAGGCATACGCGGTATCCGGGCCGTCATGTAGGGCTTTCGCCGCCTGATAACGCCGGAACGCCAAACCGACAGACGCCGGGCTGCGATCATTCGCGGTCAGCAGCAACGCATGCAAGGCGTCGTTGACGTTTTTGTCCGCCGACGAACCATCGGCACCGAATGCGATCGTCGCGCCGAACGCAAACAGAGTGACAATCGCGCCGATGGCAGCACGCATCTCCGGCCCTCCTGCGGCGACGGACCGCACTTCCGCCGCTGCACGTCACGCTATCGTTGTTGTGAGCCGGTCGCAATCCCGAATCACACCTGATCACCACGCGGAAGTGAGTCCGATGGGCAGGTCGACGTGCCACGGCCGTGTCAGCCGTGCGATCGATCGTTGGCCCACGATTGAAGACACGGCTCACAGAGCCGTGGCACACATGACACATCGCGCGGACTTACGCAATGCGGACGTGTTGCACCTGGTGTTTCACGATCCACTCGAGCCAGCGTTCCTGCTCTTCGGTGATCTCGATCTCCGTGCGGGAGTCGCTGTCGAGGGGCGACACAATCACGATCAC
>DASRYX010000253.1:0-1807 GCA_035686985.1 Planctomycetaceae bacterium
ACCAGTGCGAAGCGATCTTCCTGAACAAGGCGGCCACGGAAACGATTCTCAAGGCGGCCAAAGCGGCAACGGAAACGAACCCGATCCTGCCATTGCCGGAAAAGGAATATTGGTATTACCTCAATTCTGTGTTGAATGAGCTATCCGAGCAGTTTGCGGAAGGCCATATCAAGAAAGCACAAGGCGTGCCGGTATCATCGGCGACCTATCTGATCTGCCTCACGTGTGAATCCGCACCCGATCTACGCATGCGGAAGATTCGTGTGATGGTGATTCAGAAGCCATTTCTCATCGCCTTAGGAGCGAATCAACCCACGCTCGAAAAGCCCAACCATCACACGCGCTGGAAGACGCTCAAAACGATGGCCGAAGAGTATCAGAAACGCCCGTGGCAGTTTCTCGAAGTGGAACTCGCCGTCTGACCTCACTTGCCAATGCAGAACCGGCTGAAGATCCGGTCGAGAAGATCGTCGGTGTACACGACGCCGACAATCCGCCCCAAGTGATCGAGCGCGGCCCGCAGTTCGACGGCGATCAATTCGTCTCCGATGTACGGATCAGCCGACGCCGCTTCCGCGTGCTGCAGTGAAGAAAGCGTTGCCTGAATGCTCTCCTGGCAGCGAACCGCGGTGCTCCCTAACCAGGTCCACGAAGACGCCGTGGCTTCGCGCCAGGAGTCAGCGATCGCCTTGCGAAGCTCGTTCATGCCGATGTCAGTCTGTGCAGACACAAGAAGCGAGTTCTCATCACGCACACCGGTCGCCACCACGCGATCCGCTTTCGTGAGCACAGACAGGATGTGCGGATGAATGCAAGCCGCCAAACGTTCGGCATCCAGCGTGATGTCCACCGGTGAGGCATCCGCAGCACGGCACCAGACGATCACATTCGCGCGGGACAGTTGTGCGGCGCGCTGGTTTTGGGCCTCCGACTGAATCGCGTGGGCCGTATCTTCCCATCCCGCGGTGTCGATCAGATCAAACGTGATTCCGTGGCAATCAATGCGGGCTTCGAGGAAATCTCGCGTGGTCCCCGAGTGCTCGGAGACGAGCGCCGCGTCTTCACCCACAAGGGCGTTGAAGAGCGTGCTTTTCCCGGCATTCGGTAATCCCGCGAGAACCACACGCGGACGTTCGCCGTGGTACAACCGCGCCGTGGTCTGCTGGGCGAGCGTTTCGACAAACCGCCGGGCCTTGCTCAATCGCGAGTGCATGTCGGTACGACTGACGAACTCCAGATGCTCTTCGACAAAATCGAGCCCGGCTTCCAGATCGGCGAGCAGGTTCAGGAGATCATGTCGCATCGCAGACAGCGCGCTGGAGATGCCGCCGGCGAGTTGATCGAGCGCCTGATGCAGCGTCCCAGAATCATCAGCGTCGATCACCCCTAGCACCGCTTCGGCCTGCAGCAGGTCGAGCTTTCCCGCAAGGAACGCCCGCATCGTGAACTCACCCGGGCGGGCCAGCCGCCCACCGTGACGACACCATTCGGCGATCACGGCATTAAGCAGCGGCGGCGAACCCGGCATGTGCAATTCAATGAGCGGCTGCCCCGTGTAGCTGCGCGATGTGGGCCAGTAATGAACGGCGAGAGGCAACGCCGCCGTCACACCGGAAACTGTGAGCCGTCCGGCGTGTCGCATTGGCGTCCGCGCCGTCTGCCATGCCGTCGGATCATCCGGCCGGAATCGCCCATCCAGAAACGCGGCAACCTCAGCGCCCGTGGCTCGGACGACGCCGCGGAGAGCGGGACCCGTTGCCGAACCGGGCGCAACGATCACATCGTCGAGATGCCAGGTCATGGCGCG
>DASRYX010000254.1:0-3023 GCA_035686985.1 Planctomycetaceae bacterium
TTTCATGAACAGGGCGAGCTACTGCATGCGCTTCGCGGCCAGTTCGGGCATCAGTTCAGCCAGCGAGCGCGTATCTGCCTTCAACACCGAGCGGATCTGCTCGAGCGCGGCATCATGTTGCTCCACGGTATTCGCGGCGCAACCATCATGCGGCACGATCAGCTTGTAGTCCCGCATGTAGGCATCATTCGCGGTGAACAGCACGCAGATGTCTGTGGCGAGTCCCGTAATGATGACAGTCTTCACCTCAAGATACTTCAACAGCAGATCCAGCGTCGTCGAGTAGAAGCCGGAGTGCTTCGGCTTCAGCACGAAGTAATCGTCGCTGTCGGGTCGCAACAGCTCTGCCAGCGACTGTCCGACAACGCCGTCGTTCAGGCAGTGATCCACCTGGGACCGGAAGTCCGATCGCCAGCGGCCGAAGTTGTCATTCACATAGATCACCGGCACCCCCGCTCTTTGGGCTGTCTTCTTGAGATCTGCGAGCCGCCGGGCCATCGGTAGCGCGAATTCCAGCAGCGTTTTCCCCTCCGGAAATTCGAGGTCATTGATGACATCGATCAGCAGGACCGCGATGCTCGATTTGTCCGGAGCACCGCCGTGAAGGTCAGCATTCTTTTCCGGCATGCTCGTTCACCTCGACTCTGATGAATCCTTGTCCGTTCATCGCCCAGCGCGCCGTTCCGGCGGTCATGACGCTTGTGTGCACCCGCGTGTTGTGCCGTCCATTCGCGACTATTTCAGCCATGCGCAAGGGGCCGTGTTGAGACAATGAATCCGGTGTGAAAGAGGAATGGCATTTGCGATTCAACAAGAGCGAACGCAAGTTGCGCGCCGCCGCAACAGCGTCACTGACGGCACACACTCAGTCGTGAAAAGAGGGCTCCCATGAAGATGAAAACGATCCGTGACCTTTATATCGAAGAACTCAAAGACCTCTACAACGCTGAAAACCAGCTGTTGAAGGCGCTGCCGAAGATGGCGAAAGCCGCTTCGAATCCGGACCTCGTCCAGGCATTCGAAGATCATCTGGCCGAAACGCAGAATCAGGTCGAGCGATTGACACAGGTCTTTGAAGGCCTCGGCGTCAGCCCGAAGGGCAAGAAGTGCAAGGCGATGGAAGGCCTGATCGAAGAGGCGAAGGAAATTCTCGAAGAAGACGCCCTGGAAGAAGTTCGCGACGCGGCCCTCATTGCCGCCGCCCAACGCGTCGAACATTACGAAATGGCCGGTTATGGGTGCGTGCGGACGTACGCAACGCTGCTAGGGGAAACCGAAGCGGCGGAAATGCTGCAGGAAACACTCGACGAAGAAGGCAACGCCGACAAGAAACTGACCGACCTTGCCGAGTCGGTCATCAACATCGAAGCCGTGGCTCCGGCCGATGACGAATAAGCTTCCTCAGTTCATACCGATGAAGCGAAAAGCCCGGCGTGCTATCCAGCGCGCCGGGCTTTTTTCGCGTCTTACTCAGAGCGGATCTCAGCCGGTTCCCATGCCGCGATCATAGGCGTCCAAATCGCGCATGTAGACCGCCAGCGTGGAGTGCAACGTCTCGCGGGCAATCGTCCATTGGGGGCTGGCATCCGTGTAACGATTGCAGTGATCGACCAGCAACCGGTGCATGAACTTGAAGAGATGCCGCGGCACACGCAGTCGCCCCAGCGTGCTGACCAGTTCGCCTTCCGGAATCGAGGGGTCAAACCACGTCTGCAGCTTGCCGATCTTCGTGTGATCGCTGCCCGACGCCTGAATCCGGTCATTCGCCAAGTCGTACAGCGACTCGCCGGACCATTCCAGCGAGCGCACCAGGTTCTGCTTATCAAGCCGTGAGCGCTCGTAGAACTCTTTGTCTTCCTTGAGCAGATAGAAACTGACTTCGATCGGCAACAACAGCTTGAAGCCGAGTCCGGCATGCTTCAGGAACTTGTTGTCGAACATCGGCCAGAGAATGTCCCGCATCCGCTGCGGCGAACCGTTGATCAGGTTCGGCTCATCCACCCGGTCCACCAGAATCGTCACCGACGTGAAGCCGAGCGACTTGAGCACGTTCTGAAACTTCATCAGCAGTTCGTAACGGTCGTCGCTGCGATCCCGGCTCGGCGCGGGTTGACCCAGCAGATCTTTCCGTTCGAAACGCGACAGGATGCCCCGCAGCGCGGGGACGTGCCGCTCGATCACGCGGACCTGACGGACTGTGTTCCAACTGTGCCACAACAGCTGAAACTGCCGCCACAGCCACGGCGCCCAAGCAATCATGAGCACCAGCCACGGCCAGAAGCGGCCCAACTGATTAAGCGAGTCCTGCCGGACCAGCACGAACCCGAGGGTCGCCGTCGCCATGATTCCCAGCGCGAGATCCCAATACGCTTTAAGATTGTTGAACCGCAGCTTCCGGCGAAGCTTCGTCCAGCGCTCGCCCGCCGACTGGTTCAGGCTGTGATCGTAATACGCTGCGAGCAGCAGCAAATCGCGCTTCTGCGAGACGTTCAATTTGACAAGCTGATCGCCGACGACTTCAAACGCACCCGGTTGTCCGCCGGTCCGTTCATCGAGAATGTCCGTGACGAGATCGGTGACGCCGAGCGACAGGATGGCGTCCATGTGATCCCAGAGGCGGAACCGCGACAGGGTCCGCTCCGGCGAACTGCCAAACGTCGCCATCCGCTCATGGAACGAGTCGAGAAACGGATTGAGGTCGTCATACTCGATGACGAACACGCGACGGTCGGGATGCTGGCGGTTATGCTCCGCGATCTTGTCGACGATCTGCAGCCGCAGCGCCGTCTTGCCGCTCCCTTTTTCGCCGAAGACGACCGCGGTTGCCGGTTCGTCGGCGGTACCAAACACCTTGTCCCACGCTGGGTGAAAGATGTCCTTGGAGCAGTGCTGCTTGAACAACGGGTCGGTTTGAGCATCTTCCTGGCTGAACGGGTTCTGGTTGAGCCCGTGATGCTCGAGAAACTGCTGAACTTTCATGGACTCCGTACCGCTGAGAGGGATCGTCCGGTCGCTGGCCGACG
>DASRYX010000255.1:0-4269 GCA_035686985.1 Planctomycetaceae bacterium
GCCCGCAGTCTCACCATTGGGAAATCGTCCGGGCCTCCTCTCGATTTCCGTGATCTCTCTGCGGAAGCCGTCCGTTTGCTGGTGAATCACGCCGCCGCGGTTGGCGACGGAGACCATTCGTGTCAGAATGGCCGTTTTGCCGTTTCCGCGCTCGTCCGTTGCGACGAGCCGGCGACGACAACGGATCATTACTGCTTCAGGGAATCGGCCACGTGAGCACGGTGCTCATCTGGGGAGGCTTCGTCCTTCTCGTTCTGTTGATTCTGGCGTTCGATCTCGGCGCCTTCTCGAAAAAAGAGGTCCGGTCGATCACGGCCCGGCAGGCGCTCGTGCGGACCGCCGCCTACTTCTTTCTCTCGATCTGTTTCACCGCTTTCGTTTACTACGCCTTCGAGAACCATTGGTTCAACCTCGGCGTCTATCCGGCCCAGGAAGCCGACAAACACGACGAAGGCGGGCATGGCAAAGCGATCCGCATCGCCTTTCCGTTCGAGCCCGAGTTGAAGTCCGAGGCGGGTCATGGCCTGCCGGGCAACGGAACCGAAGCGGCGTCGATGTACTTCACCGGTTATCTGGTGGAGCAGTCCCTCAGCATGGACAACATCTTCGTCATCGCCCTGATCCTGACGTTCTTCAAGGTCCCGGCGGCGTACCAGCATCGCGTCCTGCTGTGGGGGATTCTCACGGCCCTCGTGCTGCGCGGCGTCATGATCGGCCTCGGGGCCTCACTGATTCACTACTTCAGCCCGATCATCTACTTCTTCGGTGCACTGCTGGTGTATACCGCGTGGAAGATGCTTGGCCACGACGATGATCATCTCGATCCCGAAGACAGCTGGACCGTGAAACTCGTCCGGCGATTCATTCACGTGCATCCCGGTTTCGACGGGGACCGCTTCTTTACCCGCGTGGAAAACGTGTGGGGAGCGACGCCGCTGTTCATGGCGCTGATCATTGTCGAGACCACGGACGTGATCTTCGCGGTCGATTCGATTCCCGCGGTGTTCGGCATCACCCGCGATCCGTTCCTCGTGTTCACCTCGAACGTGTTCGCGATTCTCGGCTTGCGGTCGCTGTATTTTGCTCTCGCGGACCTGCTCGACAAGTTCCGCTATCTGAAGTACAGCCTCGTGGTCATTCTCGCATTTGTCGGCATCAAGATGCTGATTCACGACTTCCTGAACATCTCGCCGCTGGTGTCGCTGAGCTTCATCGCGCTCGCGCTCGCCGTGGGCATCGGTGCGTCGTGGATTTATCCGGAAACGAAAGCGGAATCCGAAGCCGAAGCCGCTGCGATCGAAGAACCCACGTAATCTCGTAGGGTCCGCTGTGCGGACCATGTCTGTCTATCGCACGAAGAGTGGTCCGCACAGCGGACCCTACGGTTACAGATCAATCTCTGCGGCACGGCGCTGGATTTCTTCCAGCGGGACGAGGTCGCCGCAGTTGATGCCCGGGCAGACGGATTTGACCTCGTTCCACGCCGCGGGATTTTCCAGGTGTGAGTTCCAGAACGGCCATGTCCGGCATTGCCGCGGCCGCACGGGATAGATCGTGCAGCGGCGGGTCGCCGGATCGAAGAACGTGCAGTCGCCGTTCGGATAATCCTTAAGAGTGCGGGCCCCCTTCGCGATGCGCGTATGTTCGAGCAGGATCTCGCCGTAGCTTGTCTGGCGGTACTCAGCGATGGCGTGCAACTCGGCGTCGTTCACCCAGATAAAACCCGGTTCGCCCGTGCAGCAATTCCCGCACTGCGTGCATTCAAACGATAAACCGGCGTGATACCAGGGCAGCGATTCGGACATCGTTCATCCACACAGGGAGTTACTCGTCGTCGACCTTTACTTCCGCTCGCGCCGGTGGTGGCGGATGAATCCGGTAAAGATCGATCGCCAGCACATCATCGCTGAAGAGCCACTCCCACGTCGAGGTCGGCTCGGTCCGCAGGACATGCTCCATCGGAATGACCCGCCGGTCGACCACCGCAATATCGATCTTCGATGCAGCCAGTTCGGCCACTCCGCTCCGCGGGAAGTGCTCCAGCGCTCCCTTGAACTTCAGGTACGTTTCCGGGAAATAGCCGGAATAACCGTTGATCATCCGGCGATGATGCCGCGTGCCCCACATCATCCATTCCGTCGGATTCTGATAGGCGACCACATCGGTGCCCTTCACGAACGGCAGGCAGACAATTGTCGTCTCCGCGGGTGTTTCATCGCGCAGGTACTCGACCCAGGACGGCGTGTCGGTCGTCGGCCAGCGATAACAGGCCCGATTGATCGGCCGCGTCTCGAGGAGAAAGACCGCACCGACAGCAACCGCGGGCAACCACGCCGCCGCGGCGATCAACCGCTGTCGTGCACTGAGCCGTCCGCCGACATCGTCCAGTCGAGGAATGAGTTGCTGAATCGTGATGACCGCCAGCAACGCGAACGCCAGTTCCACGAAGATGGCGAACCGAAACGGACTGCGGATCTGCGCCACGCCCGGAACAACATCCCACAAAATGCGATACGGCGAGATCCCCCATAGTTCCACACGTGGCCCCAAGGACAACAGCAACGCCAGGAATCCGAGCCCGGTGACAAACAGTGTCCAGCGTCGCCAGCGGTGTTGACTCACGCCGCAGACGAAACCGATTCCGGCGGCGATCATCTGTAGCCACGCCGAGCCCAGCGGCCAGCCCTTGCGATCGGCTTCGGGAGACTCCCACGCCTCGAGCCATTGGGGCCACGGCGTGTTGGTGTAGTCGCGCAGATGAGCCGACAGTTCGATCACGTTGCTCATCTCCCGTTTCCAGCCGTGCTGCGACGACATCTCCCGTTGCAGAGACACGACGGGATAAACGAGCCCGCCCGCGATCACGGCGGCAATGACGGCGTGTCCCCACGCGGAGGGCGTCAACACATGACGCCAGCAGTGCGCCACCGCTAACGGTGAGAGCAGCAGAACCAGAAACAGCCCGTAGTAATTGCAGGTGAGATACGTCACTGCGAAGGCAACGCCCAGTTCAACGGCCCGCAGCCAATGCGGCCGCGCATTCCATTGCCACAGGGCGGTGATGGTCCAGAGCGAGGGCCACAGCGCCGTGAGCTGCAGCACACCCAGTTGCCAGACAAGGAACGGTAACGTCTGGACCAGCATCCCGCCGCAGACCGCTGGCCACCATGCAAACTCTCGCTGCCGCAGCAGCCGGTACAGACAGACGCCGTTGAGCCACAGCATCAGCAGCAGATAGACGTTGTACGCCGCGACCGGTGTTCCCGTGAGTCCCATCACCGGGGCGACGACGATCGTCGTCGGTTGCACTTCCGAGAACACGAACGTCCGCTCGGTCGGAAAGAAGATCGGGGCGTCCCAGTACCCCGCCAACCCGGCGGCAGCGCGATCCGCGTTCCACCACACCGTCCACAAGTTGAACAGCGGCACGGTCGCCGCATCTTCGGATCCCAGTGGAATGTCGTGCACGATGTCGCGCGGCATCGGCCACGTGACGCGGACCGCCAGCGCGGCAAAGATTATCCAGGCGATCATCGTCGCGCTGAAACGCTGGATTGCCGACAACGGTGGCGAGCCCTGACCGTTCATGCGGCTATTGTTAAGACCCGCTCAACGGATTACCACAGTAGGGTCCTCTGTGCGGACCCTCTGGTCGATTCATGCCGAGAGGATCGGTCCGCACAGCGGACCCTAGGGGAGAGATCAGCGTCGCAACAGAAACTCGGGCGAGGTGACCAGCGCCGCGACGATGTCTTCCAGCGCCGTCTTCGATCCCTGGCGTTGCTGCAGGAACGTCACCAGTTCGGTCCGCTCGGCGTCTGACGGGGCCCGTGAGAGAATCCGCCAGTACAGCGTGTCGATCATCCGTTGCGGTTCACCGCCGCTTTTGCCCAGTGTCGCGACGATACCCCGCGGATCGCCGATCAGTTGCTGCACGGTCGAACCGCTCAGCAGCCAGAACGCCTGGGCCAGCGTAGTCTCGTCGCTGCGTTCGCACTCGCAGGATTGCAGCCGTTGCGGCTTGCCGAAGACGCGGAGCATCTGGTCGCCAGCGCGCGGTCCCCCCTGACGTCGCAGCATCGCGCCGACACCGGGGACCGACGCCGCGCGGGTCCCGTCCGGCAATCCCGCGAAGGCCAGCGATCCGCCGGTCGCCTGCACGAGTCCATCCGCGAGTTGCTCCGCCGTTAATCGTCGCACCACGGTGTGCGAGTAATTGATCTCATCGTCAGCGTTATCCGCGACCGGCACTGAAGATCGTTGATACGC
>DASRYX010000256.1:0-2792 GCA_035686985.1 Planctomycetaceae bacterium
CCGTGATCTATCCCGGTTACGTTCGCACGCCGCTGACCGAACGCGGTGCGGTCCAACCGAAGATCAAGTTGCTCGAGCCGGAACAGGCGGCAGATTACATCGTTCGCGCGTTGCAGTCGGGCAAAAATGTTTGCCAGTTCCCGCCAAGTTTGTCGTGGGGACTGGCCTTCCTGCGGTGTCTACCGGCCAAGATGTATGACAACGCGATGGCCGACGCCGGCAAGAAGATGACGCATCTCAAGTACTGAACTCTCACGGCGCGGAAGCGTCGTTGGCAGGAATTCGACCGTGGCCGCTGATTCAATAACGCTGTTTGCGGGACTGCCGGCGGCCTGGCAGACAAAACTGGCGGAGCGGCTCGGCCCGGCGCACGTGCTGTCATCGCGGTTGGACGAACGCGGCGGTGCGGGCTTGCCGGTGGTGTGCCTCCACCACGATGACACCGGCGAGGATGTACTGCCGATCGACAACGTGAACACGGCCATCATCGGGGCGCTCGCGGCGCCGCAGGCGGAATCGCTGGAATCGGCGATGACGGCGCTCGAAGCCGCGGTCGACCTCAACGCCGTTCAGCCGATTCAGGAATTGACGGCGATTGCCCGCGGCATGCTGGAACAGCAAAGCGGACAGATCCTCGTTGTGACCTACGATCCGCGCGTATTAACCGCGCCGCATGATGCACCGACACGCGGCAGCGCTCGCGGCATTTTCACCTACTGCGAGAGCCTGCGACCGGCGTTCAAACTACGTGGCATCCGTTTGGGCGTCCTGCTGCTGGCGCCGCGCAAACCGGGGCCGTGGGATCTGGTCGCGCACACCGATGCGGTCGTGGCGGCGATTGCCGATTGCCTGCGGAAGTCGACACTGCAACGGAAGCTGACCCTCACTTAAACGGAGCAGGACCGTCCATGAGTTCGCGTGCCTGGCAGATCGAGCGCACCTGGCTGTCGGGACGAACGGTGCTGATCACCGGTACAACGTCAGGTATCGGACTCGCTGCGGCCCGGCAGTTGGCACCATGGGCCGGACGACTGCTGCTGGTTGGTCGAAACGGCGACCTGTTGCGATCCGTGGGCGCGCAATTACGGCGTGACTTTCCGCAGGTCATAGTCGACGAATTTCAGGCCGATCTGCTGTTGCAGGCCGACACACGGCGCGTCGCAGAATGGGTGTTGCAGCAGCCTGCATTGCATGCCTTGATCAATAACGTGGGCGCGGTCTTCGATGATTGTCAGTTAACCGCCGATGGAATCGAGCGGCAGTTCGCGGTGAATTATGTCAATCAGGCGATGCTCACCCGGCTGGTACTTCCCAAGTTGATTCAATCCGGCGACGCTGCGACGCCCAGCCGCATCGTGATGGTGTCGTCGATCGCTCATCGGAGAGCCAAGCCGCTCACAACGGAATTCACGGGCCTCAAGCCTTATGTCGGGCTGCTGACGTATCGGCAATCGAAGCTCGCCCAGACGCTCTTTACCGTCGAGTTAGCCCGCCGATTAGAAGATTCGCCGATCACTGTGAGCGCCGTGTGCCCCGGTTTCACACGAACCGACATCGGAACCAAGCACGCGAATCTGGTTTCGCGAGCGGTGTGGTGGCTGGCCTCGCGGTTCTTTCATTCCGTCGAAGTCGGTGCGGCTCACGTCGTTCGCATGGCGGCCGATGACAGTCTCGCAGGACAAACCGGGTTCTACTACGAGAGCGGTTCGCCACACGCCTTTGGCGACCTGATCGCGGATGAGGCCGCAGCGCAATCGCTGTGGAATGAAACCTGCGATCGCCTTGGTCTTCCGCACGATCTCTGACAGCCGTTACCGCGCTGTGAGCAGCGGTGTTGTCGAGATCTCCGCCAGCGAGGGACTGGACTCCGCGCTGGATTCACGTCGGCGTGCGAGGATGGCGACCAACCCGACGGCAATCATTGCGCAGAGAATCAACAGCAACGGCTGGTAGCGCAGCCCGGTCTCCTGGCGGAATAACCACTGGAATTCCGTGGGGATGTCCCAATGGCGGCCGTAGCGCGTGCGGCTGACTTCCAAGCCGTTATAGACAAAGTGAAACACGATTCCCGGCCACAAGCTCCGAGTGCGCACCGCGATCCAGCCGAGCAGCATTCCCAACAGTGCGGCGTTGAGCACCTGTTGCGGAATCAGATGCATTACCCCGAACGCAAGCCCGGACAGAATGATCGCCAGGCGGTCGCGCCCGGTGCGTCGAAATCCGCTGAGAATGAAGCCGCGGAAGGCGAGTTCTTCGCACACGGCCGGAGCCAGGGCAAACGCCAGGAGGACCAACCACGCCGGCAGATGATCGCTGCTCATCGCGGCCATCGCTTCCGCCACGTTCGGCGGCAATGGCGGGAAGAACCATTGCACACTCGCGGCGAATTCCAGCGTCAAGGGATGCAGCGCGAACGGCAACAATCCGACCGCGGCGAGATCCAGCCACTGCGGCCCCCGCAGCCGGAAGGTTTGAACAACGCTCGTGGTCAGCATCACCCCCATCAGTAGCGGCGGCGTGGCGATGATCACCAGCTGTTGAATAATCAGCACCTGCATCATTACGAGCGGCCGTTCTTCCGGCGATGCGGCCTGCAATGGGGTCTGAAGAACCCGCAGAGACAGGAACTGCAGCATCATGATGAAAATGAACGCGAACAACGCCTCGGAGAACGACGGCGTCGGTTCTTTGGCTCGCAGCAGATGCTGGATCCACAACCGCAGATCGAACCGCTCGGCTTCACGGAAGAGGACGTCCTCACTGCCAAATTGATCAATCGCCCACCAGAGCGC
>DASRYX010000257.1:0-2435 GCA_035686985.1 Planctomycetaceae bacterium
GAGAGGAGATCGCCGGTGAGCTCATCCAGTTCCCTTAAGAAAGCCCGGGCCTGGAAGTTGACGTCGTCGTTTCCCTTTTTGAACTTGTCCAGCTCTTCAAGGACAGTAATCGGGATCGCGACGTCGTGCTCTGCAAACTTACGGAGACAACCGGCGTCGTGCAGGATCACATTCGTGTCCAGCACAAAGAGCTTGCCGAGACTCCGGGGAAAATTCATGCAGCCCTCCCTGGCAACCCCCAATCGAGTGGGGTGTCCCTCCGTGGCACGGGGAGAACGTTACTCCTCATCGCCGAGCGGGTCAAGCGACATCGTCACGATTGCGCGGTGTTCTCAAACTTGACAACAGAATTCTCGATTGACATCGCGATGACATGATCAACGAACGATCTCAGAATGGTGCGTTTAATCGCTTCAATCCGGCAACATGCGGGTGCCATGCTTCCAGCTGTGGGGGAGCATGTGGAAGTGGCCGAAGACATGCTTGCCCCAAGCTGCAAGCATGGCACCCGCTTGTCAGATCACGCACTTTATAGACGCTATGTCTTGACATTCGCGTTGCGGTGATTAACAATCTCTCCATCACTTCGATGGGAGCAACCAATGACCGTGACATGGTGTGTCTGGACGGCCGTGTGCCTCGCGCAGGCGGCCCCGAATGACGCTGACAGCGAACTGATTCAGCGATGGCGGGCGGTCTGCCAGCAACAGGCTGAGATGTATACCATCGGCGTGAAAGATTCCGGCCAACCGCGGTTTCAGCGGCTGAAAACGCCTATTTTCAGTCATGCGACACCGGCCCGCGGGAACGACATCGGCTCGGTGTTTCTCTGGGTCGATGAACAGCAACGGCCCATGGTCGTCGCGGATATCTTTGCCTGGTCGCTCAACAACGACCCGAAACGACAGATCGTGCATGAGTGCCATTCGCTCGCACCGGCGGCGCTCGATGTGACGATCGGCGACCGTCGGTTATGGAAGCCCGGGAAAGCCGGGTTGAAATGGCAAGCCGTGGCGGAGGCCGCGGCACCGTCCGCCACGAAGGCGCAGCGCTGGCGGCAGGCACGCGACCTCGCGCAGCAGTTCACCGCGAACTCCATCGACATGCAGGGCGGCCGCTGGGAACTAAGGGTCTTGCCCCAACCGACTTATCAATATGAAGCGGGCAGTGGGGACACGCGTCAGACCGGCGCGATGTTCGCCGTGTGTCAGGGAACCGATCCGGAACTGTGGCTGCTGTTTGAAGCGCGTCGTGACGCCGACGGTGATCGTTGGTACTTCGCGTGCGCCACGTTCACCGATTACGAGTTGCAGGTGCGGCATCACGACAAAGATGTGTGGACGCATCCGCGGTACATCCACGGCACGAACGACCAGCCGCATTGGGTGGAAGGCGTGTTCAGCAACGTCGCCGCCCCGGAGTTGACGAAGCCGTAGGGTGGGCTGCGCCCACCATGTCTGATGACCGATGACCCAGGATGGTGGGCCCAGCCCACCCTACTTTTGCGTCCAGTCGGGAAGCTTCCCCGGTTGAATGCCGAGTTGCGGCATCAGCAGCCAGTATGTGGCGAGCACGATCAGCGCCGATCCGGCGAGATTCAGGACCAAGCCGTAGCGCATCATCTGCGCGAGGCGAATCCGCCCGGTTCCGAAGACGATCGCATGGGGCGGCGTGCTGACCGGCAGCATGAACCCGCAACTCGCGGCCATTGTGGCGGGGATCATTAGCACCCGCGGATCGAGACCGAGCGCCACCGCCGTCCCGGCGATCATCGGTAACAGCGCATTCGCCGTCGCAACGTTCGAGGTCAGCTCCGACAGGAACGTCACGAGTAGACACACTGCGAAAACCATCAGCCACAGCGGCTGTCCCTGGATGACGTGCGCCAACCGATCGCCGCACCATTCCGCCAGGCCGGTCGCGCGGCAGGCATCCGCCAGCGCGAACCCGCCGCCGAAGAGCAGCAGCACGCCCCACGGCAGACGCGACGCCGTGCTCCAATCCATCAGGTGCTTCGTCGACCCGTCTGCTTCCTTCGAGATCGGAATCACGAACATCACGACCGCGACGGTCATCGCCACCGTGGAATCATTGATCCACTCGCCGAGTCCTTTGCCCTCAACTCCCAGATGCGTCAGCCACGCTGCGGCCCAGCGTCCCCAGCCGGGAACGAGGACCGTTTCCCCGATCATGAAATCGGTGCGAAACAGCCACGCGAAGACCGTGAAGAAAAAGATCGCCGCCATCCAGCGTTCGCCCCGTTGCATCGGACCGAGGGCCGCTTTCTGTTCACGGAATAACGATCGTTCCAGCGATTGCGACCACTGTGGCACGCGACCGCCCCACGTCAGCAACGCCCACGCGAGCAGCAGGAACAACAGCGCGAACGGCGTCCAGACGGTCATCCATTGCCCGGCGGAGATCGGCGGCCCATC
>DASRYX010000258.1:0-5908 GCA_035686985.1 Planctomycetaceae bacterium
GTAGTAGGTGATCCAGAATGCCCCGCTTTCGCGGATCACGCCCAGCTGGCCATTTTCGAGCACTGTGCCGAATTGCTCGCCCAGCACGGGCAGCAGGACCTTGTAGGCCAGATCATGCTTGAGCGGCATCCAGTCGATATCGAAATAGCCGGCGTAAGCGGAACTCGGGCCGTTTTCGAGAACGTCCTGCCACCAGAGGTTAAACCGTGGTGCCGCCGCCATATGATTTGGAACCACATCCGCGATCAGTCCCATGCCGTGATTGCGCAATGCGGCTCGCAAGGCCCGGAGATCGTCGAGTGTGCCGATCTCCGGGTTGATCATCGCGTGGTTAACGATGTCATAACCGTGCACGCTTCCCGGCCGTGCCTGCAGAAACGGTGATGCGTAAAGATCGCTGATCCCCAAATCGTGCAGATAAGGCACGATGGCCGTCACGTCGCGAAACGTACAATCCTGATTCAGTTGTACGCGATACGTGGCTGTCGGCAGTCGCGCGGACTCCATCCGGCGTGAGACAGCGGCGATCACTTCATCCACTTGCCCGTGTTCAGGCTGAGGGGTTGCTTCCGGAATGAGATCGTGCTCGGACATGAGATCCCGTCAACAAGGTTTAATCTGGAACCAGTAGAACATATGCGGTCCCAGCGAGAGGAAATAGGGATCGCCGCTGATGCACGGAAACTCGGTTGCGCCCATCACTTCCACGAGCCGTTGTCCCGTGAACGCCTTCAAGTCGATAAACGCCGGCTGGACGAAGCGCGACATGTTCGCCACGACCAGCAGCGTTTCCTCTGGGGAGCAGCGTACAAAGGCCAGCACGGCGTGATTCCCCGCTTCGAGAAGTTCCAGTGAACCGACGCTGAACGTATTAAACTGACGACGAACGGCGATCGTCCGTTTCATCCAGTTCAGCAGAGACGACTGGTCGCGTTCCTGTGCCTCGACGTTGATCGCCTGGTAACCGTACACCGGGTCGGCGATCAGCGGACTGAAAAGTCGCGCCGGATCCGCCTTGGAAAAGCCCGCATTGCGGTCGCCGTTCCATTGCATCGGCGTGCGAACACCATTGCGATCACCGAGGTAAATGTTATCCCCCATCCCCAGTTCATCGCCGTAATAGAGAACCGGGGTTCCCGGAAATGACAGCAGCAAACTCGTCAATAGCTCGATCGCCCGACGGTTATTGTTCAGCAGCGGCGCGAGGCGACGACGAATGCCAACGTTGACCCGCATTTGCGGATCGGACGCGTACTCGTTGTACATGTAATCGCGTTCTTCGTCCGTGACCATTTCGAGCGTCAACTCGTCATGATTGCGGAGAAAGATCGCCCATTCGCAGTTGTCGGGAATTGCCGGCGTCTGCTGCAGAATATCGCGGATCGGCCGGGTGTCTTCCCGCCGCAGTGACATAAACAAACGGGGCATCAACGGGAAGTGAAAGGCCATGTGGCATTCGTCGCCGTCGCCGAAATAGGCCCGCACGTCCTGCGGCCACTGGTTCGCCTCGGCCAGCAGCATCCGGCCGGGATAATGCTCGTCGACAACCGCCCGCAGTTCTTTCAGATACGCATGCGTCTCGGGAAGGTTCTCGCAGTTGGTCCCTTCGCGCTCGAAGAGATACGGGACCGCATCGAGCCGCAAGCCGTCCAGTCCCTGGTCGAACCAGAACCGCATGACTTTGATGATCTCGGCACGCACCAGCGGATTGTCGTAGTTCAGATCCGGCTGGTGATGAAAGAATCGGTGCCAGTAATAGGCTTGGGCGACGTTGTCCCACGTCCAGTTGGACGGTTCCGTGTCGGTGAAAATGATCCGCGCATCTTTGTAACGGTCGGGGGTATCGCTGAACACGTAGAAATCGCGTTCCGGGGAACCCGGCGGTGCGAGTCGGGCGCGCTGGAACCACGCGTGCTGATCGGACGTGTGATTGATCACCAGCTCGCCGATCACCTTCAGTCCGCGTTGATGCGCCGCTTCGATGAACTCGTCGCAATCGGCTAGTGAGCCATAGGTGGGGTGCACTCCGTAAAAATCGGAGATGTCGTAACCATCATCCTTCAATGGTGACGGGCAAAACGGCATGAGCCAAAGCGCTGTGACGCCGAGACCTGCGATGTAATCGAGCTTTTCATAAAGTCCGCGGAAATCACCGTAGCCGTCGCGGGTCGTATCCAGAAACGACTTCACGTGCACCTGGTAAATGATCGCGTTCTTGTACCACAGGGGCTCCTGCAGGGGCGTCGTCGGTGGCATCGCTGGAGTCATGGGAAATCCTTCCGCTACGACTTTGATAACAGGCTGTTGAGCTTCATGGAAACGCGCAACACCTCGGCCACGCTCCACGCCTGGGCTGCACAGCCACGCGGGGTGAACGGGGCCTCGGCGTCGAAGATTTCGGAAATCGTTCCCACGCACGCTTCACTGAGGTGCGCGTCGAAGCCCGCGAGAAACTGCCGGCATTCCGCGATGCGGTCCGGATAAACTCGGCACCACGCATCGACGAAGGGACCCATCAGCCACGCCCAGACGGTTCCCTGATGATAGGCAGCGTCGCGGCTGCGAAGATCCCCAGAGTACTTCGGCTTGTAATCGGGATGCCCGGGTGCGAGGGTCCGTAAGCCGACTGGTGTCAGCAAACGCTCGCTGACGGTATTCAGGACTGTGGACCACCGTGACGGATCGAGCACGGGATGCGCCAGTGACAGCGCGAACAATTGATTCGGCCGGCAGCTGGCATCGTCGCCGTGTTCACCGTCAATGACATCAAACAGTCCACGTTCCGATTCACACCAGAAGCGCTTGTTGAAGGATGCATACGCCTGGTCCGCGAGCGCAGAGACATCATCGATTGACGTTCCGTCGGCTTTGATCCAGCCTTCCATCAGTCGAAGAGCGTTGTACCAGAGCGCGTTGATCTCCACGGCTTTACCCCGCCGCGGCGTGACGACCCAGTCGCCGACTTTCGCATCCATCCAGGTGAGCTGATAGCCCTCTGCACCCTGCCGCAGGAGGCCGTCTTCGGGGTCGACACCGATACCGAACCGTGTCCCGCGTTGATGACACGCGATGATCTCGCGCAACGTCGGCAGTAATGAGCGAACCGTGTCGAAATCGTCGGTCGCGACGACGTAGCGGTGCAGGGCGTGGAAGAACCAGAGCGTCGCATCCGCCGTATGATACAATCCGTCGGTGGCATGATCCGGAAAAAAATTCGGGATCAACCCGTCGCGAACATGATGAGCGAACGTCCGCAGGATGTAACCCGCTTCCGTGTGACGACCAGTCGCGAGCGTCAGCCCTTCGAGGCTGATCATGGTGTCGCGGCCCCAGTCGGTAAACCAGTGGTAGCCAGCGATGATCGTCCGGGCCTGATCACCAGCGGCGTGGGCACGGGCCGAGTCTTGCACGCGCGAGGCCGGAAGGATAATGAACTGATCGGCGGCCAGTGTCAGTTCCGCTCCCAACGGCACGTCGACGGCGGGTCCCGCCGCGGCCATTAGCTTCTGACGTCGCTCCATTTCCATGTTCCAGGCGACTGCCGGACTGAAGGCCTGGATCTGCTCCCATGACTCGGTCGACGCCGTCAGGGTGACATCGACATCAGGCTGAAGCTGGACGACGAAGTTGCCGGGACTCCAGATGGAGCCGACATTCTCATAGCCGCGACCTTCTTCAATCCGGTACCGCACGTCGGCGTGAGTGGCATCGGCGAGGGTGAGGGCGGGGGATGTGCCGTGGAGTGATAAACGAAGTCGCGGATAACCCGGCCGTTCGTTGCTGACTTCATAGCAACCACTTCGGGCCGTGATCGTATACGGACCGTAGTCGGGCGAGTTCACGGCCTCATCATGACCGCGAAAATGGAAGGACGGCCGCAGCTTCAGTCGGACGGGCCCGTCACCGCTCAGCAGGCGATACGAAATATGCACCGTATTCCGCTGATGCGGCATGACGATCCGTTTTTCAATGACATGTCCGTCGGCCGCGTATTGCCAGACCGGGAGTCCCATCTCGAGACGAAACTCCTGCAGAACTTCGGCTCCATGAATGTCCAGAGCACCCCCCGTCCGTTCCACCCCACCGATGTCGATCCGCGACCAGTCAGGAAAGCGGAAGCGCTCTGTGAGATGATTGAGCAACATGATGCGCCCCAGCGGTGCCGGATGCGCTGCAATCAACAAGCCGTGATAACGCCGGGTTGCAGCACCGCCGATCGTGCCCGAGGCGTAGCCGCCCAGACCATTCGTGACCAGCCATTCGCGATCGGTCAGCGCCGCGGCGTCGCCTCCCGGTACGCGACGGATCAGGGGCGTTGCGGCTGTGCGAGCAGTTTGTCCCCAATTGCTCGTTGTCTCGGTCTTCAAGGCTTCGCTCCTTCGCAAGGCACTGTCTTCAGAAATACGGCCGATTCACCGGGAAGTCGCCATCCTTCCTCCTTTGTCTCCACCGGCGCGACGCCTCCCCCTCCGTAAGCGGGGTCCTCGGTGGAGACCACGATCTGCCACTGGACATCGGGCTTCGTTCCCAGCAGTGGCTCGGGGGCGATACTCAGGTTGAGATCGCGTCCCAGATTAACGAGCACCAGGAAGTCGTCTCCGTCCTGCATGAAATAACGGACCACAAATGCCTGCGGGCTCAGCACGGCACCGTCGATTGATCGACGATTCGCCGCACGGAAACACGGTTCCGCCTGCCGCACAGCTAGGAGATCCTTGGTGAGCTGATACGAAGCGCCGTGCGAGGTCCGTTCAGAAAAGTCGAGTTTGCAACGATGAAACGTCGCGGGATCACTCGGATCGGCTAGCATTTCCTGCGCTTCAGGATTGCTCAGTGCCCGGAACTGCGACAGAAACTCACGGCGGCCGTTCGCCACCAGCTTCGCCAGTTCCGGATTGTGATCGACAAAATACAGGAACGGCGAGGATGCGGCGAACTCCTGCCCTTGAAACAGCATCGGCGTCCCTGGCCCCAGGAGAAGCCAAAGCATCATCGCCCGATAGCGCCCCGGGCAACTGAGTTGATGGGCCCGCAGTCCGCGTCCTGAATTCGCGATCTGGTCATGATTTTGGATGTACGCCACAAAGGCGGAGGTCGAGAGATCGAACCCCGGGCGTCCGCGTTTCGCCTTTTGCCACGAGTACCACTGCCCCTGATAGAGGTAGCCGTACTTCGCAGCGGAGATGAACTCCTGCGGATCACCGCGATAGTCCGAGTAATAGGCGTCGCTCCGTCCGGTGAGTGCAACCATCGCTGAATGATGAAAATCGTCGTTCCACAAGCCGTCCAGGCCATAGCCGCCGCGATCCACAGCACGGCAGAGTTCCGAATGCTGGGGTTCGTTCTCAGCGATCAGCACTATGGTGCGATCAGGTGCCGCTGCGCGGGCGCACTGGCCGATCTCGGTCAGAATGTGCCGCTCGATCGGGGCGTCGTCGTAAATGTTCTGCGTGGCATCGATCCGCAAACCGTCCAGATGGAATTCGGCGATCCAGTAGTCGACGTTAGACAGGAAGAACTCACGAACCGGGCCGCTGTTCTTGCCGTCGAAGTTGATCGCTTCACCCCATTCGGTGCTATGCTTCTCTGAAAAGTAATCGGGTGAGTAGTGACGCAGATAATTGCCGTCCGGACCGAAGTGGTTGTAAACGACATCCAGGATCACACACACGCCGAGACTGTGCGCGACATCGACAAAACGGCGGAAGTCATCGGGTGTGCCGTACTCGTGATACGGCGCAAAGAGAAACACACCGTCGTAACCCCAACCCCATTTGCCCGGGAATTCGTTGACCGGCATGATCTCAATGGCGGTGATGCCCACCGCGGCGAGTTCCTTCAACTCGGCCGTGGCGGCAGCCCACGTCCCGGCCTGTGTGAAGGTCCCGACGTGCAGCTCATACACGAC
>DASRYX010000259.1:0-1501 GCA_035686985.1 Planctomycetaceae bacterium
AGTTCGGCCTCATAATCGACTTCAGTCGACACCCGCGGCAGCACGATCGTTGCTTCCGGCCCGATGATCGCCGACGCAAACTTGCTGAACACCACCGGCTCGGTCGGAATCGGCGAGTTGGTCTCGATGGCGTGATCGCGGTAATTCAGGCCGATGCAGAATAGCTTACCGGGATCCGGAATCGGCGGCAGCAGCGTACCGGTGACGAACGGCCCTTTGCTCAGGCCGGTCGCCAAGGCCGCGGCAGCCGCGGCGAGACCTTCCGGATGAGCGAGCGTCTGTTTCAGCGTCGGCGGCAATTGCGGGTCGACCGCACACAGATCCACAAAGCGCCCATCGAGTGTGCCCCCGACGAACTTCGTTCCCGCGCTGGTTGAAAGCATTCCGAGCCGCACGATTGGTCCCTTTCCGATGAAGCGTGATCGCATCGCACCGTCAAAATCTGTCGACCGAGAGCCCCCAGTATATCGACGGGACCGCTGACGGTCGCGTGTCGCGGAGGGTGCGAAATCTGCGTCGATGTTGCGGTTTGGCGACACCCCGATCCGAAAAAATTCGCTCTCCAGCCGTTGTGCACGGTCCCCTCCGCCATCACGATGGCGGCACTATGCTTCAGATTGCTCAAGACCGACTGCCGCAGTCCCTGCTCAGCTATGTTGCGTTCCGTGTCGCGTTGAAACGGACGTGGAACGCCCTCGCCGTTCCCGAGCGTGTGACGCGGTTTTATCGGGATCCCGACCAGCCGGGTTATCTCGCCGAGGTCCCGTTCCTGCGGGAAACGTCCCCGGCCGTCCAGTTGGAAGTCCTCGCGCGGACGTGGAAACGGCACATGCAGCCGGATGTCGTGCAGGCCGACCTGCTCGACGAAGCGGTGCTGTATGCGGCGTGTGAGTCCACCGCGGCGTGCATCGAACTCCATCCGCGGACGGTGACCGGCAGCCTGCACGATGGCCCGCTCGACCTTGCCGTGCCGGTGGATGTGAACCTCGCGTCCGATCTCCGGCATCTCTACCTGCAGATGGCCAACGACGGTGATTTTCTCCTCGTCGGACAGTTTCTCGATATGCCGCCGGACGATGCGCTCGACTGGAAGCGCAAGCTCGGCGTCGCACCGGAATCACTGGAACTGTTCTTTGACGTACTCTCCCGCTGGCGGGCCCGACCGGAAATGCTCGCCGATCTGCAGGGATTGATCACTGACGCCGAGCAAGCCAGTCTCGCCGAAGCGCTGGAAATCGTCGTGGCACGGTAACCGTCGGGTGGCGGGGGCGCACCGCGCCAGCGGAAGCCCCCGGAAACCAGACGCTCACCTTTCGGGGGCTTCCGGCGGTGCGCCCCCGCCACGGGACCGATGACGCGAACATTTTTCACCAGCGCGGTAAGATGCTCCGGCTCGGCGAAAGTCGTCGTGCGAAGGAAGTCCTGTGATGAACAGCGCGTGTCCCCAATGTGGAGATTCCAATCGGTGTGATCTCACCGCGGGCAAGTCCACGTGCTGGTG
>DASRYX010000260.1:0-4415 GCA_035686985.1 Planctomycetaceae bacterium
GGCTGGCGAGCCGCGTGCCGTGGCGGAGAAGTTCCCAGCCGAGACCGATGGTCACCAGATCGGTGGATTGCCCGACAATCAGCAGGCCGGCGCTGCTCCAGGCCACGGCTCCCCAGTGCCGCGCGTGAGATTGATTTCGCAGCGTCACCATCCACACGATGAATCCCAGCGCGGTCACCGTGGTGAGCAGGCGCTGGCTCGCATCGCCGGTTCCAAAGCACTGCGTGATCCATTCGCTGCACAGAGTGATGCCCACGAGGATCGGCGCGGCGACGGAGCCATGACGCTCGATGAATGACCAGCGTCGGGTAAGAATGACGCCGAGCAGCAGCAATGCCCAGGTTCCGGCGGAGAACGTCATGGGGCGGCCCCTCCCGCCGGTCGTTGATCGGCCGCATCAGGGACCACGTCTAGCGCCGCCGTCAGCCAGCCGGATGCGAGCAATCCGAGCCAGACGAGCAGGATCACAATCGCCGCCGCTTCGGATGGACGCAGGTCTTCGATTGCGGTGTCGGCCGAGCGAGTCGGGCGTTCGCTGTCGGTTGCACTCGCGCTCCACAACCAGCGCTGCAACATCCACACAGCGGCCCACCCCGCGATCAACCAACCCGTCATCGCGACAAAGAACGGTCCCGGGCGTGCTCCGGCCATCCGCCATGCCAGTTGCCAATCCAAGACCCAGCGTGCCGCGGCGGGGAAGCCGACCAGACTGCCGATCGTGACGAGCATCGCCGCGCTCCATCGCGGCATGGAGCTCCAGAGACCGTGTCCTGTCGTCGTTCGCGGATCGGATGCGCGACCATCCAGAATGCCCACGAGGGCCAGCAACGCGGCACTTCCCCACGCAAAGGAGACCCCGGCGTCCCACGCGCTCTTGTCACCACTGGACAGCAGAAACCACGCCAGGCTGACACCGGCGAGCGAGAACCATGCGGCGAACGGTCGCCCTTCGTTTTGAGCCAGGCACAGCATCCCCGCACCCAAGGTCGCCAGCGCGCCCCAACCGGCAAGGACGGCTCCTTGTTCGTAAAGCTCGGTGACAAAGATCGGCGACAGCAGGCGGATCCAGAGATACCATCCCAGCGGCAACCCGCCGAGGAGCGTCAACACGCCGACGGGGGCGGACACCTGTTCCCACCATTGCACCACGGCCGAATGAAACGGCGGAACACCGCTGCGAATGGCCGCAACGAGAACTAATGGCCAGACCCACCAGCCCGCGCTCACCGCCCAGTACTGCGCGGCCGATTGGTTGTGCATCGTGATCCGCGGGAGTTTTTCGGCGATCATTTCCCACGTCATCGATAACGGCGGCAGCACTCCGACCAGATGCTGTTGTGACCAGACCGCGGCATTGGCGAGTCCAAGCAAACCCAGCAGCAGCAATCCATCGGCGATCAGCCACCAGCGCCACAGACGCGCTGCCGCGGCGCGACGGTCTTCGCGGCCCCAATAAGCAGTGAGCATCGCCATCATCACGCCCGCCGTGACCAGCGCGCCGAGGAACAGGACGCCATCCTGAGCGGCGTAGGTCCAGAGCCAGGCTGCTTCGAGAGCTAACAGCGCGGCATATCGTCCCGAAGATTCCGGAGACTGCCCGCGGGTGATCAAGCCAGCGGCAAGAGCTCCCCATGCCAGCCAGCACAACGGCGCGCGATTCAGTCGGTCAACGCCGACGGAGAGCGTGACCGTCCACCAGGGCGGCTGATCGGAGACGCGACCGGGAACGCTCCACGCCGCCACGCGCAAAGTCGTGTTCCGCCAAGTGGACTCGGCCCGCTGTTCAACGGAAACCGACAGCGCCGTAACTGCGGTTGCCGTCAACGCCGTCAGCACCAGATTGACGACAAGCAATTGCCGGAGCGAGGGCAGGGCGGCCTTTCGCAGCGCAAGGAGCGTCGCCGCCCCCAGCAGCGGCGACGCAAGGAGTAGCAGCAATGCGGTTGCCAGGATTTCGCCGCCGTCCCCCACGCTGTCCGCTCCCCTGTTGACCGTCCCGAGTGTTCCTCACGGTGGACGGAATGGCCGATTGTGTCAAGGTTGAGGGTTGGGGGTCGAAGGTTGAGAGTCAGAGAAACGCGGAATTCCAGCGGGCTCGTCCCTTGCAAGGAAGCCACGCCTTTAAACCTCTTTCTGACTCTCAACCTTCGACCCTCAACCCTCACCCGAATCGCGAGCTAGAGTTCCCCTACGTGGTGTTTTCGCGACGGCGTTGCGATCCCCGCACAATCGGCAGGATCGAACTTTCGGGAAGCTTCAGACATGGCGGCGCGGCGTTGGGCGATCGGCGGACCGTACGCGCTCACCATCCTGTTGAGTGCCTTCCTGATTTTTCAGGTGCAGCCGCTCATCAGCAAATACATCCTGCCGTGGTTCGGGGGCACACCCGGTGTCTGGACGACGTGCATGCTGTTCTTTCAAGTGGTGCTCTTCGCGGGATATGCCTACGCGCATGCAAGCATCCGCTGGTTGACGCCGCGCTGGCAGGCAATCGTGCATTCCACGCTGTTACTGGTCGCATTGACCGCCTTGCCGATCACGCCCGATGCCTCGTGGAAACCGACCGGCGGGGAGTTACCGACGGGTCGCATTCTGGGACTGCTCGCCGCGACGGTGGGACTGCCGTATCTGCTGCTGTCAGCGACGGGGCCGCTGCTGCAAGGCTGGTTCAGTGCGTCGCGACCGGGGGCCGCGGTCTATCGGTTGTATGCCTTGTCGAACATCGGATCGGTGTTCGGTCTCGTGACTTATCCATTCCTCTTTGAACCGTGGATGACCACCGGTGCGCAAGCCGCCGCGTGGTCGTGGGGGTTCGTGGCGTTCGTCGTGTGTTGCGCGGCCTGTGCCTTCGATATGGCATTCCCCAAACGGGAGGGCGAAGCTCCCGCTGAGCCGTCTTCGTCTTTGAGCGCGCTGCCTCGCAGCGGCTCAGCAGGAGCTTCGCCCTCCCATGAACAAGATGCAGCGCCGACCTGGTCCGTGCGCGGCGCGTGGTTCGGGTTGTCGGCGTGTGCTTCGGTGATGCTGCTGGCGACGACGAATCAAGTCTGCCTTGATGTCGCGGTGATCCCATTCCTGTGGGTCTTGCCGCTGACGTTGTATCTCGCGTCGTTCATCCTGTGCTTTGATCGCGCCTGGTGGTATCCGCGGCGGACGTACGCCATCGCGCTGGTGGGCACATTGGTGTGTCTCGCTCAATTGATGCGCGCTGCGAGCGATGTGCCGATCCTCACGCAGATCACCGTGCACTTTGCGTCGCTGTTTTTCTGCTGCATGGTGTGCCACGGCGAACTGGTACGATTGAAACCGTCACCGCGATATCTCACGTCGTTTTATCTGGCGTCGAGCGCGGGTGGAGCCGCCGGGGGAATTCTCGTCGGCGTGATTGCCCCATTAGTGTTCCAGCAGTACCTCGAACTGCACGCCGCGGTGATTGCGTGCTGCATTATCGCCGCGTGGTTGTTCCTGACGGATCCGGAATGGCTGCAGGCGGGAGGCAAGCCGCGGTGGATCTGGGGATGCGTGCTGCTCGCGGTCTTTGGCGGACTGCAGACGTTCGGCGCGGCTCAAGGGACCGGCGGTCCGGGCGAGCTGGCGCTCACGAGGAACTTCTACGGCGTGTTGCGGATTGTGGCGACCGACACTGACAATCCGGCGTTGGCGATGCATCGGATGGTTCACGGCCGCATCGTGCACGGGATGCAGTTCACCGCGCCCGAGAAACGCTCGATTCCCACGGCGTACTACGGAGAACACGCCGGGGTCGGGCTGCTGTTGAATCAGCCGCAGGGGTCCGGCCCGCGCAAAGTGGGCATGGTGGGACTGGGCGTGGGAACACTCGCCGCCTACGGCCGTCCCGGTGATCTCTTCCGGTTCTACGAGATCAACCCTGATGTGATCCGCCTCGCCGAAGAACATTTCACCTACATGAAGGATTCCGCAGCGACGATCGAGATGGTCGTCGGTGACGCCCGGCTGTCACTTGAGCGCGAGCCTGATCAGCAATTCGACGTCCTCGTGCTGGACGCTTTCAGCAGCGATTCGATTCCCGCACATCTGCTCACCGAAGAAGCGTTCGCGATCTATCTCCGGCATCTGCAGCCGAACGGGGCGCTCGCCTTCCACATCACGAACCGGCACTTCGATCTGCAACCAGTCATCAACGGCGCCGCGGAGCGATATGGCCTGCACGCGGTGAAGATTCATTCCGACAATCGCCCCGACCGTGCCCAGGCCCGCTGCGACTGGATGCTGCTCGCGCGCGATCCGCAGGTGTTCATGTCTCCTGAGATCGCAACCGCGATCACGCCGACGGACGCGATAACCCCGCAGTTGTGGACGGATCGCTTCAACAACGTTGTCAGCATTTTGAAGTAAGTGTCTGACGAGCCCGGAGCGCGAGTGACGGGTTCTTC
>DASRYX010000261.1:0-4904 GCA_035686985.1 Planctomycetaceae bacterium
GATAGTGCGTGATCACGCCATCATGTCCGATCACGACCCACAAGGGCAGGGTGCTGCCGAGCGCTCGCGGATCGCCGAACTTCGCGAGAAGCTTGCCATCGTCCGTGGCGATCGGAAAGCTGAGGTTCATGAACTCCTGCAGCTTCCGAAACGACCGCACTGCGGCCGACGTTTCCGTCGGACTTCCCAGGCGGGAATCGACTGCGACGCCGACGATCTTCGCGCCGAGTTTCGACCGGCGGTTATGCAGGAAATCGAGATAACCAACCTGGCCGTAGGGTTCGATGAGCTTGTCGCCGTTGTAGTCCCAGAAATGCAGGACGGTTGTGTGACCGACCAGATCTTTTGCGGGTACGGTCGCCCCGGTGATGAGTCGCAGATCGGTCAACGTAGCGGGCTGACCGACGAACTTCTGCGCGAGTCCGGCGACACCGTCGAGACGACGGGATTGTTGCGACAGATCGCGCTCAATCGACTCGACGAAGCGAGCCCAGAATGTTCCGGGGGACGTTTTCTTCAGCTCGGGAAGGGCGGCGAGCGTGGCTTCAACCTGTTCGCGCGAGAGATCGGCCGGCCGCGCTTCGCCGGTTCGTGCGAGTTGGCTCTGTAATGCGAGCAATGAAGCCGCGGTCTGCGCCGTGCGTTCGGCGGTATTGTTATCCAGACTTTTGACGTCTTCGAGGTTCAGCGTGAGATCGAACGCATCACCGCGACCCAGAAACAGCCGTTCCTGCAGTTGCACCAGCATGCCGGTTGAGGTTTCAACCGTCAGCGTCTGACGGCGGGCGCGATCCAGCGTGACTTCCAGTATGGTGCAGTCGCGGTCGCCGATCTTCTTGCCGCCGAGACGCGAATAACGGTCGCGGCCTTCGGTCCATTCACCTTCACCACCGGCGAGCGCCTGCGGGAACTCGAACACCGGATGACGGAGCGGGATCGGATAGAGGTTGCCGTCGAATTTGTGACGGATCCGCATCGGAGAGGCTTTCACGGTGGGCAGCGTGATGGTTCCGAACCGTTCCGGCCACGCCCAGGCTCCGTCATCGCGATCATCGGTGAGGTACACGAGCGCGTCTTCACCGTTGTGCTTGATCGCTACGAGGGAGACTGCGAATTTCTTCGAGGACGGGGTGTCATTGCCGCGGAGTTCCGCCCGCTGCAACGTGCCGGTGTAGTACCACTCCACCTGCGTCGGCACGGCGGCGAACAGCATTGCTGCCAGACCAATCATCCCACTGACCGACATCGTAATTGAACTCCGGGAAGAGCTTGCAGTGCACCGGACACGGATCGAAATCGCAGCATAACCGATTGAGGCTGCAATCTCAGCCTGACCGCAACATTTGTTGACACGCGCAAACACGGTTCGTAGTGTAAAGACAATGTGTCAGAGGGAGTTCGCCGATCCAGAAAAATCCGCACAGCGTCAACCACGCGGCGGCAGAGGTGGGGTTATGCGTCGGTTGACCATTGCGGTTTTGCTCGCCGGTTGTCTGTGTTCAGTCGGGCCGATGATGGCTCACGGGCAGGGCACTGCGGCAAAGCCTCCGGAACGAGGACCGTTGCCGAACGCGAACGCCGGCGATCAGGTGCTCGTGAAGCGCGAAGCGGCGCGGCTGATCGATCCCGACAAGTATCGCACGCATCTTTCGCTGGAACCGTACCTGACCGTCACACTCGCGGCTCCATTTGATGGGGTGATTCGGCAGGTCGCGCAGAAGACCAACAGCCAGGTGAAGTCGCAGCAGGAGCTCGTGCGGATCGATAACACGCTCCAGAAACTGCAGCTGACTCGGGCTCAGGCCGTCTTCAAGGCGGCGACCGCGGAGCAGAAGCTGGCGGACAAGAAGGACGAAAATCAGGCGGCGCTGGCCCAGGCGAAACTCGACATCGCCAAAGCCGAGCTTGATCTCGCGCAGTACAACGTGGATCAGGCCACGCTGCGGGCACCGATCATCGGCGAGGTTTTGAAAGTCTTCGTCTCCGAAGGGCAGTACGTTCGTGCCGGCGATCCCATCATGGTGGTGGGCGACGTTTCCAAGTTAAAGGTCGACATCCCGGTTGAACGAGCGACGGTCGAGAAAGACAAGCCCTTCTCATTGAAGGTTGAACAGGCGGAAGCGGAAGGCCGGATCGACGCCGTTCTGCCGCTCGATCCCAAGTTCAATGCCCTGCGGGATCTGTTTGAATCGGTGGCATCGGCCATCGTGATGTTCGACAACGCCAACGGCAAATGGAAAGCCGGACAGACGGTCTTTGTGCCGTTGATTCCCCGGCATCCGGTGGTGGAAGTCCCCTCCAGCGCCGTCGCGAATCTGCCAGACGGCGGACGGCGGATCCAGATTCTCCGGCAGTCGGTGGTGCGCGATCTGCCCGTCGTATTGATGGGGCCGATCGGATCGAACCGGTTGTTCGTCAGCGGAGCGTTCGGTGAAGGTGACGAAGTGATTTACGAGACGTCGCACACCCTGCCCGACGGGTTCGTGCTGCGTTCGGCCGCCGCGACGCCGGGAACCGGGACAACCGGCACGGGAAACACCGGTGCAACAGGGACTCCGAAAACAGGCGGTGCAGGATTCTAAGCCCCGACAACAGAGCAGGGCCCCTTCTCCGGAATCTGCGGATAACCCGGCAAAGTTCCCGCAGACAGCAGCAACCTAACCCGGTTATACTACCCGCACCAGCAAATCCGAGATCCTGAGCCAGCAGGATCGGCTCGTCGCGCCATCGAAATCGTGGGGTATCCAAGGGGGAGCGTGACCGTGGCCGATGAGGACCTGATCGACGGTTATAAAGTCGTCGCGCCGATTGCGTCGAGCAGCAGCAGTTCCGTGCTTGAAGTCATTGAGCCCGGCTCGTCGCGCCATCTGGCGATGAAATTGCTCAATTCGAAGCATCCGGATTACAAAGAGAACGTCAAGACGCTGAAGCACGAAGCCGCGGTCTTGAAGACGCTCGAACATCCGAACATCGCGAAGTACGAAGGTTTCACCGCCGGTCGCGACAATACCTACATCCTGATGGAGTATTTCCGCGCTCCGAACGTCAAGCTGCAGCTCAAAGCGGATATGTACAACCTGCAGCTACGGATGAAGAAGTTCCTGGAAGGCTTGCTGTCCGCGCTGCAGCACGTGCACGAAAAAGGGTGGATCCATCGCGATCTCAAGCCCGAAAACGTGCTCATGAACAAGACGGGCGAGGTCCGGCTGATCGACTTTTCGCTGGCGAGCAAGCCCCGCTCGGCAATCGCAAAACTTCTCGGGGGCAAGCAGTCCACAATTCAGGGCACGCGAATCTACATCGCGCCCGAAACGATCCTGAAATATCCGCCCACGGTGCAGACCGATCTCTACAGCCTGGGCGCTATGCTCTTCGAAGTGCTGACCGGCCGCATTCCGTTCACGGCACCAACGCCGAATGAACTGCTGCAGAAGCATCTGACCGCCGAGCAACCGAAGCCGTCGGAAGTGAATCGGAATGTCACGCCGGAACTCGATGCGATTATCTTCCGGCTGATGTCGAAGAAGCCGGAAAAACGCGGCAAAGATGTCGCGGAAGTCCTCGCGGAAATTCGGAAAATCAATCTGTTCAAAGCCGAGCCCGAACCGCCGAAAGACGAGTACGCTCCGATCAAGTCGGGTGATCTTCTACAGCAGCTCGACGAAGTAAAACTCGACAGCCGTATGGACGCCCAGCGCAGTGCGATGATCGTGGAAAATCCGGACATCGGCGTGCAGTTCGACGAACAGCGCAAGCAAAAGGAAGCCAAGCGGGAGGCGGAGAGGGCCCGCCGCATCGCCGCTTTGAAAAAGACGGAGAAGACCAGGGCGGACAACAAGACCAAGGCGACCGGACCCGCCGCACCCGCTCCCATGCCGCCGATGCCTCCGGGTTATCCGCCCGGTTATGGGACAATGCCGATGCCGGGGATGATGCCGCCGGCGGGGTATTATCCGATGGCACCGCAGATGCCTGGGATGCCGATGATGCCCGGCGGACAAATGATGCCGGGGGGACCTATGATGCCCGGTGGTCCGATGATGCCGGGGATGCCCGCATATCCGGGCGGACCGATTGCTCCTCCAATGCCGATGGCGGGAGCCGTACCGCCGATGCCGATGGCACAGCCGCCGCGTCCCGCGACGCCGCAGCCGCCACCGCCGCAGGCTCAACGGCCCGTCGCATCGCCGCCGCAACAACAGCCGCCGGTCGCCAAACGCCCGGCCCCACCGCCACCGCCCACGAAGCCTGCTGAAGATCTCGATTATATGACCGAATTGCCGGACGTTCTCTGAGTCAATTTGCCGTATCCGGTTTTGTTGAACCCCCTCCAATACTGTTCTGAAGGTTCCGCGCCACGATGGCTCCGCAGTTTCAATTGCCGTTCGAAAAACCGATTTACGAACTCGAAGATCAGCTCGAAAAACTGGAAGGCCAGCCGAGCCCGCCGCCGACTACGCTCGACGCCATTCGGAACATGCGGGCGGAAATCCAGCGGATGAAACGGGATGTGTTCGATCATCTCGACGCGTGGGAGACGGTCAAAGTCGCACGGCATCCCGATCGTCCGCAGGCCCGCGATTACATCGAACTGATGTTCGACGACTTCCTCGAACTCCACGGCGATCGTGCTTTCGGCGATGACCGGGCCATCGTCACCGGCTTCGCGCGGCTCGACGGCCAGAAAGTCATGGTCGTCGGTCAGCAGAAAGGGAAGACGCTCAAGGAGCGCGAAAGCTGCTACTACGGTTGTGCGCATCCCGAAGGCTATCGCAAAGCGCTCCAGAAGATGGAGCTCGCGGCGAAGCACGGCGTGCCGATCGTCTGTCTGATCGACACGCCCGGCGCATATCCGGGGATCGGTGCTGAGGAGCGCGGGCAGGCGTATGCGATCGCGGTCAACC
>DASRYX010000262.1:0-2334 GCA_035686985.1 Planctomycetaceae bacterium
AGTCGGGGGACGACAACGATCATCACTTGCTCGCCGTGCCGTCGAGCCAACGCTACCACATTCTCTCGAAACGGCCCGGTCGTTTCCAGCGGCAGATAGTCTCCGGATGTGAACAGGTCCGGGAAGCGATTGCGCGCCTGCAATGCCAGCCATGTGACATACAGCTTGATCCGGCCATCCGCGGCGTTCGTGAGGAGTTGCAACAACAGATCTCGGATGGAATGCGGACCGTTTTGCTCCGCCTGCACCCCGTCGTCAAACCATTTGCTGACCAAGTTCACCCCGTTCGATCCCGGCCGCAAGGCGCTGCACTCGGAGAGCAGTTCGCGAAACATTCGTTCGTTCGCCGGCCAATCAATCCGATGCCGGTTGTCGGGATCGACCAGCGTCCGGTTCCAGACGGCGGTCCCCTGATAGAAATCGGGAACGCCCGGGGAGCAAACCTTTAACACCAGTTGCGACAGCGAATTCCAACGGCCGTGGATCGCAACCTTGCTTGCGAACTCGTGCAGATCATTAACGAAGATAGCAGAGCGATCGGTCTTGAACATGTCGGTGACGAAGCGGCATAAGGCCGTTTCATACCGTTCGTGCGGGCTGATCCAACTGGTGTTGACCTTCGCCTCATGTTCTACCTTCAGGAGATATTCCTGCAGGCGGGCGACGAACGTGTCGCGGTCCTTCCCGCTGGGCACGGTGTCGGGCCATAAGCCGACGATCGTCTGGTAAAGCAGATACTCGGTGTTGCGGCTCGGTGCGGCGCTGCCGTCCACATCCGTCTTCAAGCGTCGATGGCCTCGACTCCACGCGTTCACACGTTCGCGCCATTCGCGGGGAATCTCGCTCAGAACATTGATTCGCGCGCGGACGTCTTCGCTGCGCTTGGTGTCATGCGTCGATGTGGAATTCATCGAATGCGACAGTCGGGGAAGTCGTGCCTGATTGAAACGGTGGAAGTCGGCCACCGAGAGGCCGAATTCCGCCGGTTCGCCGCCGACCTCGTTCAGCGAGATCAGCCGATTGAAACGGTAGAAGGCGGTATCTTCCACGGCCTTCGCCATGATCGGCCCGCTGACCTGCTGGAACTTGCAGGTGAAACGATACACCGCGTTGCGCTGTTCCTCGGGCAGATTTTCGCGATGACGCAGCAGCAGAACATCACGGATGAAGTCGAAGATCCGGCTGCTCATCGCCGGGTTGCGCCGCTTCGCATGGGCGACCGCGCGCTCGATGAACAGGGCATCGCGCTCCAGCACCTGATCGGTCTGAACATAGGTGCGATAGACGCTGAAGCACGCCATGACTTCCTGCAGCGCCCGCGTGAGGCTGTACAGCGTGAAGTCGCGCGTCAGGCGGTTGCTTTCCGAGATCCGGTCGAGCCGATCGCCGAGCACGTTGAGCTCGCCCGCCATACTCATCCGCACAATCAATCGCTTGCATTGATACGCCAGCTCGGCGAAATCCAGCGTCTCCTCTGTGAAACGCTGGTACAACGTCGACAACGGCCGTTCGCCCTCCGAGTCGATGAACAAACCGTTCAAATGGTTCAGAAACTCGTACCCGACGGTCCCATGCACCGGCCAGTTTTCGGGCAGCATTTCATCCGGCGCGAGGATCTTTTCGACAACGAGATACAACGGTCGGGCGAGTGGCGAACCGGGGATCGATGACGCCGCACGCCAAAGTTCGGCGAGACGATCATCGGGGGCCACGGCTTGCGCATCCGCAACCCCTTCCCGGCACAACCTCAGGAAGTGCGACTCCTGAAGCTGCCGCAGATATTCCGAAGGGTTATAGAGCCCGTCGGGATGATCGATCCGCAGGCCGGTGATGGTGCCTTCGTCGAGAAGCTCGAAGATGAGTCGATGTGTGTCTGCAAAGACGGGAGGTGACTCCGTGCAGACCGCCGCAAGCTCGTTGACATCGAAAAAACGGCGATAATTGATCTCATCCGCGGCGACCCGCCAGTAGGCGAGACGGTAAGCTTGCTGGGCAAGCAACTCGTCCAGCCGATCGAAACTGCGTGAGTCTTCGGGCTGTCCGTTGAACAGACGCAGATTTTCGTCAATGAACGCGGCAATCTCCGGCGAGCGGTCCGTCAGCGCGTGAAGCCGGCGTTTAACGATTTCCTTCTCGCGACGCCGTTCAGTGATTCGTTCGGGATCAGTTTCGGTTCGTAACGGAAGATTCTTGATTGCTGTGAGGATACTCAACAGTTCGAGAACGTCGGCGTGTTCGTTTCCTAGTTGCTGCTGCAGGTCCTCAAGTCGCGGCGACAGGATGAGCGGATAAGTGCACGGCGAGACTGGGAATCGTTCGTCGTAGTAGGTGATC
>DASRYX010000263.1:0-4589 GCA_035686985.1 Planctomycetaceae bacterium
AGTTGATGATCCGCACGCCCTTCTTCATCGCCGCCAGCCGGACGGCGTTGATGAGGTTCTCGGTCTCCGGCGTCATCGGCGTGTGGACCGTGAGGAAATCGACCTTCGGCAACATCTCATCAATGTCGCGGAAAAGTTCGATGCCTTGTTCTTTCGCCTTCTCCGCCGACAGGAACGGATCGAAGCCGAGCACCTTCATTTCGAAGGCAACACCGCGGCGCGCGACCGTCAGACCAATGCGGCCGAGACCGACGACGCCGAGCGTCTTGCCCGCGAGCTGCGTCCCCGTGTAGCTCTTGCGGTCCCACTTACCCCCTTTGAGCGTCGCACACGCCGGGGCGATGTTGCGCGAGAGCGCCATCATCATCGCGAAGGCATGCTCGGCGGTGGACGTCGTGTTCCCCGCCGGGGTGTTCATCACGACGATCCCTTCACGCGTTGCCGCGGGGAGATCGATGTTGTCGACGCCGACGCCGGCCCGCACCACGGCTTTGAGCCGTTTCTGATCCTTGAGAACTTCCGGCGTGAGTTTGTAACCGCTGCGGATGATCACACCGTCGGCCTGCGAGAGGGCTTCCCGCAGTTGTTCGGGCGTCATTTTCTGGCTGCCGCGATCATCGATCTCGATGCCCGGGGTATCTTTCAGAATCTGCAGCCCGGCTTTGGACAGGGCATCGGTCACCAGCACGCGATACATCGAAACTCTCACAACAGACGTTCGGGCAAGGAATTACGGCTAATCCGCCGCATCGCCGCGGGGAGGGCACCGCATCCGCGAAGCCTAACAGCATACGCAACCACGGTGATGCGCCAAGGGTACACTCCCAGGCATCAACAACTGCGAATTGTTCTTGCGTTGCCCGAGCCGCGATCGTCAGAGAGCGAGTTCTTCATATCTGAGTTAAGGAACTCACTCCGTGACGGTCGTGGCTCTGATAAGACAGCATGCATTCCTCGGACATCGGGTCTACAATAGGTCGAACGAGGAAGAGTCCCGTATCGGAATTGCAATGCGTATCCTGCTCGCGAACCCGCGCGGCTTTTGTGCCGGCGTGAATATGGCGATTGAGTGTCTCGACGAAGTGATCCGCATGTGCGGACCGAACGTCTTTGTCTATCACGAAATCGTCCACAACAAATACGTCGTCGACCGGTTCACGAAGCAGGGAGTCACATTTGTCGATTCCATCGACGAAGTGCCGCGCGGAGCGATTCTCCTTTACAGCGCGCATGGTGTGTCGCCGGTGATCCGTGAGCAGGCGCGCGAACGGAATCTGCGGACGATCGACGCCACCTGCCCGCTGGTCACCAAGGTCCATCTCGAAGCGATCCGCTACGCCGAGGCGGGATTCCACATCATCCTCATCGGCCACGAAGGCCACGACGAAGTCATCGGCACGATGGGTGAAGCGCCGGAGAGTATCACGCTGGTCGAAACGCCGGAAGAGGTCGCCACGCTGAGTTTCCGCGACGGTGCGAAGATCGCGTATCTCACGCAGACCACGCTCAGCGTCGATGAAGCCGGGCGCGTGATCGCCGCGCTGAAAGAAAAGTTTCCGCACATCCAGAGTCCGCCGAAAGAAGACATCTGCTACGCGACGACCAACCGACAGGAAGCGGTGTCGATGCTCGCGTCGCGGTCAGATCTCCTGCTGGTCCTTGGCAGTCAGAACAGCTCGAACAGCCGGCGGCTGATGGAGATCGGCAAGTCGCTCAGCAAACCGTCCTACCTGATTGACGGCGTCGAAGAACTGCAACGCAACTGGTTCCACGCTGACCAGACAGTACTGATCACCGCGGGGGCGAGTGCCCCGGAAGTCGTCGTGCAGGATGTGATCAACTATCTGAAAGAAGAGTTCGGCGCGCAGCTTGACGAGATCACCACCCGCGAGGAGCACGTTTCTTTCCCCCTGCCGAAAGAACTGCGGCAGATGCAGAAAGCCCTGCCGGTCGTGTCATGACGGAGGCATCCAACACGATCGTCGTGCAGTCATCAGTCCCGATCATCGGGATCGTGGGCGGTGTCGGCTCGGGAAAGAGCACGCTCGCACGATGGGTCGCGGAACATCATCCCGCCGTAGTGATGGATGCCGATCGGATCGGCCACGCCCTGCTCGGCGACGCGGCGGTGAAGACTGCACTACGTGCCGAGTTCGGCGGCGACATCTTTGATACTGACGGCAACGTCATTCGTTCCTCGTTGGCGCAGAAAGTCTTCGGCACATCGCCCGAACAGCAAGCTGGACGGCAACGGCTGGATGCGTTGCTGCATCCGTTGATTCGACAGGAAATCCACCGGCACGTAGCCTCGGTGGACCCCCAACGCATCCGTGTGGTCCTGCTCGATGCCGCGCTGCTGCTGGAATCCGGCTGGCGCGACCAATGCCGGGCCGTCGTCTTTATTGACACTCCTCTTGAGCGTCGCGAGCAGTGGGTGCGAACGAATCGCGGCTGGACGGTCGAGGAATTGCAGCGTCGTGAAGCCAGCCAATGGCCGTTGGAACGCAAGCGGGCTGCAGCGGATGTCGTGATTCCCAACGACGGTGATGTCGCCACTGCGGCTGCAGATTTATGGAACGGGATCCAACGCGTTCTCTGAGCGGCGTCTCACTGCTCCAGCGAAAAACAAAAAGCAAACAGTTGTTTTTTCGGGAACTCCTGCCTCATAATGGGAGTCGACTTGCCCAGACTTTCATTGATTTCGTCTCCCGCCTCGCTTCACTTTCCGTGAGTGTCGCCGAATTACGCCGCTCGCCATGATCCGGCTCCACTCGTTCGACCGTTCGTTTGTGATCCTTGTTCGAGTCCAGGTTTTCGAAGGTTCGTATCCAGCTGAGGGATCGCTGGTGGCACCTGTGAAGGTCCTTGACTGACGTTGCCCGATCGCAGCGCCCGCCATCGCCGATTCCATCCCTTGGTAAGCTTCCACGTACCCCCGCACAGCATGACCTGAAATGCGTCGCGATGACCGCAAGGCATCGAGAGCCTTCCCGGTCCTGCTGAGCGAATGATTCGCTGTCCTAACCCGCCGTTGGAGAATGGTGTTCGGCTCCGGGCCGAGCGGGCACCGTTCCTCCTCACATCCTGTCCTTAAGAATTCCACAAGTCAGACCCATCATGATGAAACCTCGTCCCTCGCTGCCGCGCGGTCCCCTCACGCCTCCCAGTTCTATTGCCGCCGCCCCCCCGGCTCCGGCCCCCGCCTCGGCGAACAGCTGGGATGCGGATACGCTGTTGAACGATCCGCCGCTCAAGCACATCACGACCTCGCCCCCGCCCCCGGCGAACGAACTTCCCCAGGACGACGAGGACGAAGACGACGTCAACTTCCCCGCCGATGAACGCTACGAAGAGATCAAGCGCGGCGAGGGCGACATCCACATCGCCGAACTCCAGCGGCTGACGATGAAGGACCTCATCGCCATCGCCCGCAAGGAAGGCGTCACCGATTACACCGGCCTCAAGAAGCAGGACCTGATCTTCAAGATTCTGAAAGAACGGACGAAGATCAACGGCCTGATGTTCGGCGAGGGAACGCTCGAAATCCTGCCGGACGGTTTCGGATTCCTGCGCAGCCCGGATTATCACTACCTGCCTTGCCCTGACGATATCTACGTTTCACCGAGCCAGATCCGCCGGTTCGGTCTGCGCACTGGGGCCACCGTCGCGGGGCAGATCCGGCCGCCGAAAGAAAACGAACGCTACTTCGCGCTGCTGCGGGTCGAAGCGATCAACGGTCAGGACCCGAACATCCTCACCGAGAAAGTGCCGTTTGACGATCTCACTGCGCTGCACCCGGAGCGCCGATTGCGGCTGTCCGGCGACCCCAATGAATTCAACACCCGCGTGGTGGATATCATTTCCCCCATCGGCATGGGTCAACGCGCTTTGATCGTCTCCCCGCCGAAAGCCGGTAAGACGATCCTGCTGCAGAAGCTCGCGAAAGCCGTGCTCGCGAACGAACCGGATGTGTACGTCATCGTCCTGCTGATTGACGAGCGGCCGGAAGAAGTCACCGACATGGAGCGGAACGTCAAGAGCCCCATGTGCGAAGTCATCAGCAGCACGTTCGATGAACCCCCGAGCCGTCACATTCAGGTCTCGGAAATGGTGATTGAAAAAGCCAAGCGGATGGTCGAATTCGGTCAGCACGTGGTCATTTTCCTCGACTCGATCACCCGCCTGGCCCGCGCGTGGAACACCGAGTGCCCGCACTCCGGTAAGATCCTCACCGGCGGTGTCGATGCCAACGCGCTGCAGCACCCGAAGCGGTTCTTCGGAGCCGCCCGCAACGTCGAAGAAGGGGGCAGCCTGACGATCGTCGCGACGGCCCTTGTCGACACCGGCAGCAAGATGGACGACGTGATCTACGAAGAATTCAAAGGCACCGGCAACACGGAACTGCACCTCGACCGCCGCATGGTCGAAAAGCGGATCTGGCCGGCGATCGACGTGAACCGCAGCGGCACCCGCCGTGAAGAACTGCTGATGAGCGAAGAAGAACTCCGCCGCGTCTGGATCCTCCGCCGCGTCCTCAACGACATGAACCCGGTGGAAGCAATGGAACTCCTCACCAACCGCATGCGCCG
>DASRYX010000264.1:0-2122 GCA_035686985.1 Planctomycetaceae bacterium
CTATCATGCATCCCCCAACAAAATGGTCGCGGCACTGACCGGGCCGATGACCTGGATCCCGTCGGCGGAATCCTTGTAGTGGACGGATCGGTCCGTGACTGTTTGCGTTCGCCCCGAACAACTCACGATCGAAGCGACACCCGCCGCACCGCTGACCGTCATCCATCACCGATCCGCCGGAATCTTCGACGCCATCGCATTGTCACGCGATGCCGCCCATCCCCCGCGCGAATTCCTTACAACACCGGCAAAGCAGCGATTCGCACCGGGGACGCGTGTCGCCCTGCGATTGCTCTGGTCGCTGCTGGTCGCCGTCTTTTTCAGTGGTTGTCAGGACGCGGAACACAATGTTCCGCCCACCGTCGAGAAGACATTTTCACTTCCCGCGGAAGGAACTAAGGTCCCGGCACCACGGGGGGTCACCGTCGGTCCCGGCGGCGAAATCTACGTCCTCGATAACATCGGCCGCGTGCTGGTGATGGACCGCGACGGCGTCACGAAAAAGTCGTGGTGGATGCCCGAGTACAGCGTGGGAAAACCGGAGCGATTACTCGTCTGCCGCAACGGACGGCTTGCTGTCGCCGACACGCATTATCATCGTGTGGTGATCTTCGACACGGACGGCAACGTGCTGCTGATGTTCGGCCGTCGCGGCTCCGGGCCGGGGGAATTCGAGTATCCCGTCGCGATTGCTGAAGACGATCATGACAACCTCTACGTCTGCGAGTATGGTGGCAATGACCGTGTGCAGATCTTCCGCCCCGATGGCACCTACGTGAGTGCCTTCGGCAGCTTCGGTGCCGGTCCCGGTCAGTTTCAAAGACCGAGCGGCATCGTCTGGCGGGACGGAAGACTGTACATTGTCGATGCGTTCAACAATCGTGTGCATGTCTGTGATGAAACCGGGGCGGCGGTTCCGCTTCCCCCCGGGGCATTTTCGGCCGATCTGCATTACCCCTACGATGTCAGCCTCACGGAGAACGGAATCGTGTACGTGGTGGAATACGGCGCGGGGCGTGTGACGTGGTTTAGCCGCGACGGTGAACTGCTCGGTCGCACCGGTTCGACAGGACCGGGGAGCAGTCAACTCGCGACACCGTGGGGCCTCAGTGTCGACGGCGAACACGCGGTGTTCATCGCCGATACGGGCAACCGGCGGCTGGTGAACTGGACGTTACGGAAGTGAGAGCAAGGGTTTCGTGATCGGCTAAACGCAAGCGAGGGAACTCTTCTCCACTAACAACTGACCACGGACCACTAACTACTCTCCATGACCTATCTTCGCCGCCTCCTGTTGACGCTCTTTCCGCCGCCGCGGAAGCCGGTCACGTGGCGCGCGGCGATCTCGCTCGTCGTCTTTGCGATTCTGTTTGCGGGAGCGGTGATTAGCCTGGAACTCACGCACACGCTGCTGTTTTCGCGGCCGTGGGCATTTGTGCTGAGCGTGTTCGCCGCATGGATCTGGTGGCTGCACACGGCGGGATATGCCGGCTTGACGTCTGTCCGGGGTGAAATCGCCCTGTGGACGCGGTTGCTGCTGTTCGCCCTGCTGGTCATCGTGCTTGCAGAACCCCGCGCAGTGCGCACGCGCGATGTGATCTCGACGATGTATCTCGTCGACCTGTCCGATTCGATCCGCTCCGACAGCTCCGATGCCGCGATCAAGTATGTCATCGATTCAGTCGAGAAGAAATTGCCGCGCGATGAAGCCGGGCTGTTGGTCTTCGGCAAGACGCCCGCCGTCGAGTTGCCGCCGCGGGTGAGCTTCCCGTATGAAGCGCTGAACTCGCACGTCGATCGCGGCTCCACCAATATCGAACAGGCGCTGTCTCTCTCCGCGGCGATGCTGCCGGATGACAATCAGTCGCGGCTGGTCGTCATCAGCGACGGCGTCCAGACCGAAGGCAACCTTTCTCGCGTGCTGGACGACCTCAAGTCGCGCGGCATCAGCGTCGACGTGCTGCCGGTCGATTACTCCTACGAGAAAGAAGTCTGGCTGGAACGCATCGATCTGCCGCAACAGGTGAAGCTCGGCGAAACCTACGAAGCGGCGATGGTCCTCTCCGCGCTGCAGGAAGGACAGGGCAAACTCACGCTGAAAGAAAACGGCACGATCATCGCC
>DASRYX010000265.1:0-7703 GCA_035686985.1 Planctomycetaceae bacterium
CCACGACCACACGAGCACTGATCGAATCCCGCGACCGCGCGATCCCCGTTCACATACCGGATGAACGGCAGGCTGTCATTGAAGAGATCGGTGATCACGACGTTGCCTTCCTGTCCCGCGGGAGTCGGTTGGCCGTCATCACCGAGAACTTCGACGTACAGATTTTCCTGGCTCAGATGCAGGCCACGATGTTCGGGGCATTCCGCGCCGATCAGCATGAATTCGCGTGAGCCGTACGTTTCAAAGACCGGGGCGTGAAAGACCGTTTCGAGCGTTTCCCGTTGGAAATCATGCAGTTTCTCGGCACCGACGATGATCGATTTCGGCGGCCGCACCGTGATCTGCTCCCGCTGCAGGTACCGCGCGAATTCATATAGCGGGTTGGTGTAGGCGACGATGACTTCGGGCCGGTAGTGATTCCATTTCGCGATGTGCCGCCGCATTTTGTCCGGCGTGAACTCGAAGCAGCTGATCACCGCGTGGCGATCAAACCGATGATGCAGCGCCGTCTTCCACTTTTTCCAGGTGGGCACATTGCCGAGCGAACCGCCCCAGACGTAGAGCTGCTTGCTTCCGGGCGCGCCGCCGGCCCAGCCGTATCCGCGGTACATCATCGCCGTGCGGCGGTCGTTGCTGTCGGCGCTGAGATCGAACTGCAGCGGTTCACCACTGGAACCGCCGGTGGCTTTGCTCATTCGCGGAACGGGTAACGTGGTCCGCATCGCCAGCCGATGACGTCGAATGGTGTCGCGCGCGATCAGCGGCCATTTGTGAAAATCGTCGAGCGATTGCAGCCGTTCTGCGGCCAATCCGCGCTGCGCCCAGGTTTGGGTGTAGTACGGACACGTCGTTTCCGCATGCCGCAGCAGGCGCTGCAGGTTCATCAGTTGCGTGACGGCGTGCCGTTCGGCAGACCACCACTGCGATTCTTCCGCCTGCTGCCAATAGTCGAGCGTCTTCCGGCCTTTGACGACCCGGTCAAAGAACGGCAACAGCACGTGGCGGTAAAGAGGTCCGTACATGGGTATATCTCGGGAGAGCGGCAGGATCAGTGCAAAGTGGTCAGTGCAGAATGCAAAGTTCAAAGTGACAAGACGCTTCCCGATCGCCCTTCCCCTTTGCACTTTGCATTTTGCACTTCTCACTTTGCACTGGATTTGCTTCGGGCCGACCGGCGTCGTTTCTCAATCAACGTCTCGTACAATTCTTCGTAGTCACGGGCCATGCGGTGGATGTCGAAGTGCTCCGCGGCGCGTTCGCACCCAGCGCGGCCCATCGCTGCCCATTCCGCCTTCGCGTCACACAGGGCGATGATGGCGCCGGCGAGGGCGGCCGGGTCTGCCGCGGGGGCGAGCCGCCCGGTCTTTCCGTCGACGACGATCTCCGGGTTGCCGCCCACACTGGTCGCCACGACGGGCAGGCCCACGGCCATCGCTTCGAGCAGCGTCAGCGAGATTCCTTCCGTCAGTGAAGACGTCACGAAGAATCCGGCCTGCGTTAACAGTTTGGGAACATCCCGCCGCTCGCCAAGAAATTCCACATTGTCGCGGAGTTGCAGTTCGTCGGTCAGCGATTCGAGTTTTGCCCGTTCGGGTCCATCACCGACGATCTTCAATCGCAGTGCCGGCAAGTGCAGAACCGCGAGCGCCATTGCGCGGAGTAACGTCGGAAAGTCTTTCTCGGCGGACAATCGTGCGACGGCGATCGCGACCAGATCCCGGCTCGGTCCGGCGAAACGGAACTCGCTGAGATCGATCCCGTTCCAGATGCGGGTGACTTTCGCCGCGGGAATGCGGTCGGTGGTCACACATAATCCGGCGGCGTCGTCGGAAACGGTGATGATGCGGTCGGTCCATTTCGCGGCCCAACGGTATTGCAGGCTCGATTTCCAGCCATGACCGGCGCGTTGACCGTGGCGGGTCTGCACGACCACCGGAACCCCCGCCCAGCGCGCGGCGAGCGTTCCGTAAATGTGCGGATAGGTGTTATGTGTGTGGACCACGTCGAACTGATGATCGCGGAAGAACCGCGCCATCTCACGGACGCCGCCGAAGCGCGACTGGTTCTGCAACACGGCGACCGTGCGACCGGCCGCGCGGATCTCTTCACCGAAGCGGCCGATTTCCCGCAGCGCGAGAAAGGTTGGTTCACAGCGTTCCGGTGAATGGTGCCGAGCCAGGTCTGCAAGAATGCGTTCGAGTCCGCCGGTCTTCAACGTCAGGCTGACGTGACAGACCTTCAGCGGTCGCGACGGAGTTGGTGTCGTCTTCGTGTGTGATGGCGGCGCTTCGCACAATGCGGTTGTCATCGTTAGTCCTCCTTGGACCCCATCAGCGAAGGATGTGCAGCGGCATGACGGCCCAGCCAACTGCGCAGGGTCTGCCTGCACTTCTGGACGGCGTCGAGCAGCGGCAACTTCCAGCCGGGCTGCCGTTTCTCGGCCCAGACCAGCGGCGCGGTGTGCGTGGTCATTCGCTGTTTATGCAGCGAGTCACCGGCCATGAAGTCGAAGGCGTCATAGCCGCGGCGCAGGCACTCCAGCATGCACTGGTAGTCGGTGATCAATCCGGGGCTGAGTTTCCCTGCGTTCGGATTGCGACCGCCCTGGTACACCAGGACGCGGTTGCGATCGAACAGGAGTTGAGAACACCCCAGCGTCTGACCGCCGGCCCGCACGCCGACGACCGTCATCAACTGCTTGGGAACCAGACGATCGATCAGTTCACGATGAAACGCCGTGAACACCGCGCTGCTGTAGCATCCGGGTTCGCCGACGCTGCGCCACCGCTGTTGATGCAGAGCGATCTGCTCATCAAAGACCGCATGGGCCGCCGAGACCGTGTCAGTCCACTCCACGTCGACCTGGCCGTAGTCCCGCAGGTTCTGTCGGATGTGTTTGCGGGTGGAGTCACCAAAGAACGTGATCAACTCACGCCGAGATTCGCGGATCTCATGCAGATCGAGGTAACGGGCCACGCGGCGATCGCAGCGCCAGTCGTTCGCTGACGAAACCGTGTCGGGCAGGTCAATCGCGGCGACGCCATCGAACTGCCAGCGATCACAGGCAAGCCGCGCGTCGGTGCTGGTCACGAGGGCCTCGAGAACGGCTTCCCGCTCTTCCGGTGCACACAGCCAGTCGTTGTACTCCACACAGACGGAGTCGCAGTCCAACTCTCCCGCCGTGCCGAAATGCCAGGTGTTGATCCGCAGCATGGCCTGCCGGTCAGTGAGGTCTGCGGTCAGTAGCAGCACCGCTCGCAGGATAGAACCGCGTCGCGCCACGACGAACTGATGTGGGATTTGATCACCATAGTGATTCAGCCATGCGTCGACCCAGTCATAAGTACAGGAGAGCGCGACCGGCGCCAGCGTGGCTTCCAATGACTTCCAGTGGGCCATCACCGTGGCGCGCTGCTCCGGGGCGCAGACTTCCAGCGTCAACGGCGTTGCGGCCGTCGTCGCTGTTATCCCCGCTGGTCGAGGTGTGAGCGTCACCGTCACCGCGTCACTCGCTTTCTGCAATTCGGTTAACAGGCTCATGTCATCACCATCGTGAAGACGTACAGCCCGGTGAAAACACAGGCACTCACGGTCGTCAGGCGGAAACATTCCCAACGGTCCCAGATCAGCAGCGGCTTGCCGGAATACGTGTGAATCCACACGAGGTTCAGGTACGCCGCCTGCATTCCCAGGACCATAAATGTTGGCACCACATAACACCGGCTGAGCGACACCATCGACATGCACCACCCGGCCATCACACCGGCGACATACGGCCGCATCCGCAGCAGCTCCGTATGAAAGACTTCCTGCGGTTGTTGACCGATACGGTAAATCTGCACGGCGGCGACGAAGAAGCAGCCGAGGAACAGCGTGCCGCCGAACAGTCCCAGTTCGACATAGGTGTGCACGAACGAGTTGTGGGCCACGAGGCCGGCAAGATCGGCATACGTTCCGTGTCCGATGCCGAACAGAATCTCCGGTGACTTGATCGCATCGAAGCCTTCGCGCCACATCAACAGGCGTTCTTCGCTGGTGCTGCCTTCGCTGAATTCGATGTTCCCGCTCCGGCCCGCGACAATCGGCAGCATGCACCCGCCCAGCACGGCGAAGACCACCGCGACCTTGGTGCCGTAGCGGAGTGACGCCATCGCCATCACCGCGGCGGCCCCTGCGAGCAATCCCCCGCGCGACTTCGTTTCCAGAATGGCGATCGCAAACACGCCGATCGGTAAGGCCCATAAGCCGCGCCAGATGCCGAGCGTTTTATCAGTGAGGAAATACAGGCACAGGCATCCCGCGGCGACGATCACCATCGCGAGATCGTTGGGATCCTGAAAGATCCCGGTGCCGCGCATACGCTCGAACCAGATCGGTTCACCTTCGTCATCGAACCCGTCGAGATCCTGCAGATGGACGATGAATTCGAGATCGACCACCTTCCAGTAATCGAGCAGGCACAGCGTGACCATCAGCCCGCAGCAGATCCCGAGATTGGCGAGGAACCATCGCATTCGCGTGGGCGAATTCACCGCGGTGATGACGAGCCCGTAATACAGCAGCGTCTTGCTGAACTCGGTGGCGGAATCGCGGACGCCGCCCAGATAGGCATGGGTCAACTGCGACAGAATAATCGCGACGAAAACGCCGATGACGCAGAACGTGATTGGTTGGCGATACATCGCGCGGACGTGAAAGTGCGGTTCCAGCGAGAACGCGCTCAGCACGAGCGTGGACAGAATCAGCCCCTCGTACAGCGGCACATCCGCCAGCCAGTCGAACATTTCGGCGGGGCGCAGGAAGAGCGTGGCTGTTGTCAGTTGGAACAACAGGAACGTGAGCGTCGCGATGAGGGGGTGACTCATATCGCACCGAACTCAAAATTGCACACCGGTGACCGTCGCCGCGATGCGGTTTCGCGACATGTCTCCGTTCCACAAAGACCGGTGCTCTTCGGCAACGATAGGTCACAGGTGTCCCACCGGCGGCGATCGCTCAAACGGCAGATTCGCGTTCTGGAACATCGGAAACGGTTACAGCGGGATTGCGGATTCTGCGGGAAGCACCGCTAACCAGCCCGCCGCGCGAGTAAGGGATTCTTCCTAAACTCACACAGGAATCCCTTACTCGCGCGGCGGGCTGGTTGAGGCGTTAAAGCGGCAGATCCGGCTTCCCGAACTGCTGATCAATCGCTAAGTTACGCGCGGAATTGCGTCCGCCCGGAACTGTGCGGCAATCATGTTCGACCGCTTGGCACACTGTTTGACGGCTGGCCCGCTCGGGGTGCGCTTGCGGTCTGCGCTGATGATTGTGTGTGCGGCCCTGGTCGTCGGCTGTCAATCCGTCGCGCCGACAGCCATGACGTTGCCCGCGGAAACCGCTCCGCCGGTAAAAATCGTTACGAAGGTGGACCCGGAGCTGGTCGATCAGTTCGCGGCGTGGCTTGATCAGGAAGCGTGGCAAGTCGATCTGCGCTGGTCCGCACTGACACTCGAACACGGCTCGACGATCAAATCACGATTCGTCTTTAATCCATCCCCGAAAACCGACACCAAATCAACCGTTAAAGAAGATGATCCGGAACGCGCCGCCATCACGCGGTGGAATGCCGTCTGGCACAGCGATGCCCCGGCCCTCGAAGCCGCGGACCACCTGGCCGTGCTCGAGGTCCTCGGCGAGTTGCGCTCCCGCGGCAGCAAAGTCGGAGCCAATGCCACCATCCTGCAAGCGCGGCTGTTGCGGGAACCGACTGACCTCGCGGACAAGATTGCCACGCTCGCCCGGCTGGCGGCAGGCCAGTATGACGGCGCGGCGGTCAAAGCCCCGACGACGACCCGCGCGGCCGCCGCTGAGGCCTGGTGTCACCTGCTTCGAAAGTCTTCGGATGATGCGCTCACGGCACTCGCTCCGGCGGGTGAGTTGCTGCAACGTCCGGGGCTTCCCGACGAACTGCGTATGACGCTGTGGCGATCCCTCGCGGTCTCGATTGCCCCCGACCATCTGCCGCAACTTTCGATTACGCTCGCCCGCAACTGGGATGGCACACCGACCGGGGAAACACTCAAGCGCGCTGCTCTCGAAGCCTGCATCATCTATGGGACCACGCACGGCGGTGATGCAGCGACGTGGGACGCCTCGCTGTGGCCGCCGCAGATCGAAGCGCTGAGGCACGACCGCGATCCGAACATCCGGCAACTCTTCGGCCGCTGGGCGTCGCTCGCGCAGCATCCGCAAGCCGCGGCGTGGCTCGCGGGACAACTCCGCGATACGCAGCCCATGGTCCGCGAGTCGGCGCTGCAATCGCTGGGACGATTACCCACCGATACGGCTCGCACGGAACTGCTCAAATCGGCCGACCGCGAAACCGGTCGACCGCGAGCCCTCGCTGTGCAGGCCCTCGCCGGGCATAGTGTGCAGGATGTCTTGCGATTCGCGCGCGATCCGTCCGCGGATGTCCGGGCCGCTGTCGCCCGCAGCCTCTTGAATCATCCGTCCGAAGAGACGGCGATCGCCCTGCGACCGTGTCTGTGCGACACCAACACCGATGTCGCCTCGGCGGCCTTGATGACCACGCAAGCCTGGCCGATCGAATGGCGGTTGCCGCTGCTGCTGGACGCCATCCGCGCCGGCTCTTTGTCGACACGACAATCCGCCATCTTCGCGCTGCGGGAAGCGATTCCCGATGTTCCGGACCTCCCGATTGACGGTGCGGCGGACGAACGGGATGCCGCGGTGCGACAACTCGCGCAGCGTCATCAGATCCGTCTCGATCTCTGGGTACAGCCATCGGAGCAACCGCGAACGAATATCACAGCCGCCGGGGAAACGACGGCGCATCAGACCGCACTTCGCGAAACGCTGCGTGCCTACATCGACGCGCCGCCGCAATCGGCTTCGGCAACCGAAGCGTGGGACCGGCTGCTGCTCACCGTCACTGCGGCCGATGTGAGCATTCTTGAACAGATCCTCGAAGAAACCAGCGGCAAGCCCACGGCGGAAACCGTCCGACGGGAATTGCTCCCGCGTATCTCACCGGCGTATGCCGCCTTGATCGATCTCGAATCGAGCGATGTGCAGCACCGACGTCGCGGCGCGCGGGCGCTGCTGGCCAGCACCAGCCAGTCCCCGCTCACTGCCGGACTCCTGCAACGCCTTCGCGACTTGCTGACTTACGAACAGGATCAGCAGGTCTGGCAATCGTGTCTCGCCGCACTCCAGCCCGATGCCCATGCCGACGCCGCGCCGATTGTCCTGCTGGCCATTCATCAGACCTGGCCCGACATTCGCCGCTTGGGACTGGATGTCATCACCCGTCATCCCGCGCCGGAAGCGGCCACATGGCTGCTGCCGCTGCTCGCGGATCCGCAGCGGACGGTGAAACTCGCCGCGGTGCGGACGCTCGCCGCCTGCGGGAATCCGGTCGCCATCGACGGACTCCCGGCCGCGAACGGTGCTCCCGCAGTTCCCGGCCTGCGGAGCTTGATGACTGACAACGACGAAGAACTGCGGCAGGCCGCGATTGTCTCCGCCGCGACGCTGCACGATGAACTTGCGCTGCAGGAACTCACGCGGCTCGGTCAGGATCCCCGCCCGACGACACGCGACTTTGCGGCACAAGCGATGGCCCGCACCGGCCAGGCACGTTACATCGACACGCTGATTCGCATGGCGTGGACAGAGACCGCGGATCCGGTGAAACTGTC
>DASRYX010000266.1:0-1854 GCA_035686985.1 Planctomycetaceae bacterium
TCACCGTGCCGACCACCGACGAATCCAACTCATGGGACGAGATTGGTCAGGCGCTGGAAACTGCGCGGAACGTTGTCACGCACGGCGGCAAGATTATCGTGTTGTCCGATCTGCAGACACCGCCGGGAGCGGGCATCGAAATCCTCCGCGGACAGCCGTCCCCGCGCGCTGCCTTGCAGCCGCTCCGAGAAAAAGCCCCGCCCGATCTGCAAGCCGCGTCGCAATGGGCCAATGCCGCCGACTGGGCGCGGATCTATCTGCTCAGCCGGTTGGACGCGGAACTGGTGGAAGATCTGTTTGCGGTCGCATTGAGTGATGTCGCCGAAGTCGAGCGCCTGCTGACGACGATTGACGAATGTGCCGTGATCACGACGGCTCAATCGACGTACGCCGAGATTGTCGAGCCGTAATCTAGTGGAACGATTCCTCGCGATCCTGCCGCCGTACAAGTCCGTGCTGCAGCCTTTTCCGCTGCTGGTACTGGGATTAGGGTTCACGCTGGCGTTGGCATGGCGAAGGTTTTCTGATCAACGCAAGTCGCTGCGCTGGCCGACCGTGTTTTACGTTCTATTGCTGCTCGATTGCTTGCCGTTCGTCGGCTGGCTGACCGCCGGAACACTGGAACGCTGGTTTCCGCGCATCGAACATCGGCCGGACAACATCGCGGCGATTGTCGTTCTCGGCGGCGGGATTCTCCCCCCGGCGGAGGACGGTGAACCAACCCGTCCACACGTGCATTCGCTGCAGCGCGCCCTGCGTGCCGCGGAACTCTATCACGAAGGGCCTCGCTGCCCGTTGATTGTCAGCGGCGGGAAAACGTCCGCCTCAGAACCGGGCGATTGCGTTGCCGTCGCGATGGCGCACGTGCTGCGACAGGCCGGCGTCCACGAAGACGATCTGGTGATTGAAGATGTCTCGCGGAACACGATCGAAAACGCGGCAGAGTCCGCCAAATGGCTGAAAGCGCACCGCATCGACAAGCACGTGTTGCTCGTGACCACCGCGACGCATCTGCCGCGCTCCGTGCCGATGTTCCGGCAGCACGGGATTGATGTCATCCCCGCGGGCTGTGAATTTCACCTCGACGAAATGCCCGCGACGATCGAAATGCTGCTGCCGAAAACGTCCGCGGTGGTGGCGAATCACCAGGCGTGGTACGAGTTCTGGGGGATGCTGCGCTATCGCGCTTTCGGTCGGTGAAGGGTGTTCGGGAGGGCGAAGCTCCTGCTGAGCCGCAGTTATCACAGCGTGGTGACACAGCGCGGCTCAGCGGGAGCTTCGCCCTCCCAAGAGGTCTCTATTCCGGCTTGCGGTATTCGACGATGACGTTCGTTCGGATGCCGCCGCGGGGGGTGAACGCTCCGATGATCGACATCATCCGAGGCTGCGTCACGGCGACGAGATCATCGAGAATGATGTTCGTCACCGCCTCGTAAAACGCCCCGTGATTGCGGTACTGCTGCAGGTAGAGTTTCAGCGACTTGAGTTCGAAGCACAGTTGATCCGGAACATACGTGATCGTCAGCGTGCCGAAGTCGGGCTGGCCGGTCTTCGGGCAGAGCGAAGTAAACTCCGGGCAGATCGTCTCGATCGAGTAGTCCCGTTGCGGATACGGGTTCGGAAAGGTTTCCAGCGTCGCGCGAAAATCAGCAGACATCGGGCAGGGCGTCCTCGTTAAGGGAAGTCTCCCATTCTAGCGACGAAGACCAACCCGGCCAATGAGCGACCGCCGGCGGATCCGCGACTCCGGCAGCGTCCCCCCATGCAACCGCTACCTGCCGGCACGAAGACTCTCTCCCCCGCGAGGGAGTGAGAGCCTAAACGCTTACGGCAGATCAAATAACATCACCGCGG
>DASRYX010000267.1:0-2123 GCA_035686985.1 Planctomycetaceae bacterium
GGCCGGTCGCTCTGCATGCGATACGGATGAGTCAGCCGCGCGGCTTCCGCGAGGGGGCGGGCCTCGCGCTGGCCCATCAATCGCCGCAGGGCGGTCCGGACGAACAATTCGCAGCAAACCATACTGCTGACCGGATTTCCGGGCAAGCCGAATACGGCGCACGCCGCGCCATCGGGACGTTTCTTCACGCCGAACCAGATCGGTTTGCCGGGTTTCAGGTCGACCTTGTGAAAGACCTGTTCGACCCCGGCGGCCGCGAGCGTGGACGGCACCAGATCGAGTTTTCCCGCGGAAACGCCGCCGGAGAGAACCAGCACGTCGGCCTGCAATCCGGCCTCGATTCTGGAGGCAAGTTCCGCTCGATCATCCCGCGCGATACCGAGCGGCTGGGTGTTCACCCCGTAACTTTGCAGCTGCGCAACAAGCATCGACTCGTTGGAATTGCGAATCTGCCCCGGCCCCGGCATCTGGTCCACCGGCACGAGTTCATCCCCGGTCGCCAACACGGCGACCGTCGGCCGCGGGTGAACCATCGGCGTGGCGACCCCGAGTTCCGCAAGCGCACCGATCCGCGACGGTGTCAGCGCCATGCCGCGGATCAGCACCGTTTCGCCGATGCGCAACGCCGCACCCTTTCGGATCAGGTCTTGCCCGACGGTGACGGGGGCACTGTTGATGACGACACGGTCCCCGTCTTCGCGCGTGTCCTCGATGCGCACCACGGCGTCCGCGCCGGCGGGTAGAGGCGCCCCGGTCATGATCTGCGTGGCAAACCCGGCCCGCACCGTCTGCTGCGGCGTCATTCCGGCCGTGATGCGTTCCAGCACAGTGAGCGTCGCCTGTCCCGTGGCGACATCACTCGCACAGACGGCGTACCCATCCATCAGCGCTTTGTCGAACGGCGGCGATTCGATCGCACTGATAATGTCTTCCGCGAGTGTCAAACCGAGACATTGCACCAACGGCAACGCCACCGCTGGTGAGGGTGCGAGGGTTTGCTGAATGAGCGTGAGCGCTTCGTCGATGGTAAGCATGAGGTGATTCAATGAAGGATGGAAACCGATGGAACTCGCCGAAGCACGAGCGAATCACTCCCATGATTCGATGTCGGCTGGATCGTCATCGGTTCGCCGTAAGGTGATCTGATCCGGACCCGGCCGGGTGTGGAAAAGTCCGTCAGCCTTCGGACGAATCCAGATCACTTCCGTACACGGCATCCCCAAGTGATAGCGGTATTCGTGGCCTTCCCGATCAAAGACAGGCACATTGGGCTCAACGAACCGACCGTATCTGTGGAGGTAATGCCAGACGACATGCTTGGTGCCGTCTTCCTGGGCAACGACGAACTTTTCCACCAAGTCAATGTAGTGCATCATGGCATCACTGTCTCACGACCTGAGCGCTCCGTCACTTTGCACTTTGCACTTTTCATTTTGCACTTTGCAATCCTTCTGCTTCATTCAGCAGCGAGTCCATCACCTTCGCGAAGGCCTCCGCCTGTCTGAGAAAGCCCAGATCGTTCGGGTGGCTGCTGTCGACCGCGCCTTCGTTGTCGTCGCCGAGCAGATCGTCGCCGGGGATGTAGTAGAGCTTCTTTTCGCCATCGGCGATAAGCTTGTCGTATGCGGCTTTCAGGGCTTTGTGGTTGCCGTCGTTGCGTTCGCCTTTGCCGGTATTGAGCCAGGCGTCGGTGTAGCGGCGGTCCTCGACGAGAATGATCGGCACATCCGGCTTCGATGCGCGAAGCTGCTTCACCAGCGGTTCGGTCAGCTTGGCGGTGTCCGCCGGGCCGAGGTTCGGGCAGCAATCGATGACATACACCGCGGCGTCGAGTTCCGTGAGCAGTTCCCCGACCGCCGGTTCCATGCGACCATTCCCGGAAAAGCCGAGGTTGATCACCGGCTGGTGATACCGTCGGCCGAGAATCGCCGTGTGGACCATGCCCGGCCGCGAGGCACACGCCCCGTGCGTGATCGACGTGCCATAGAACACGATTGGCTTCGCCTTCGCCGCGGGATATTCCGGAGCGCGTTCGATCGCCTGCGCCGCCGGCACGCCGACTTCGACCCGCGAGACGCCGTTGTAGAGCGGTAGATAGATGAGGTACTCCCGCGGTCCCGGTT
>DASRYX010000268.1:0-2957 GCA_035686985.1 Planctomycetaceae bacterium
ACTGACCTCGATGTCGACGCCAGCAGCCGGTTATACGTCACCAGCTGGAAAGGCGCCACGTTCACCTACGCAGGTGAAGACGTCGGCTATCTGCTGCAGTTCAAACCGAAGGGCTACACCGCCCCCGCGTTGCCGGACTATGCGAAGCTGTCCGCGGACCAACTCATCGACGAGCTGAAATCGCCGAGTCATCGCCGGCGCTTGGCGGCACAGCGTGAGTTGCTGGCAAGTGCGCTCTCAGAAAGCACCGTGGCGAGACTGCGAGAAATCGCTATCGACCAAGAGCAACCACCGGAGTCACGGGTCGCCGCCGTGTTCACGCTCTCGTTAAGTACATCCGACAGCACGTTCGCCAGGCAGTTCAATGAGCTCTTCAGCGGCGCAACGTTGCCACCCTATATTTTCCGTGCCTGGGGAGACCGTGCCGAGAAAGGACCGAGCATTCCCGCGGACCTGGTGAATGCGGCACTTCAATCGTCCCATCCACGAACGCGGTTGGAGTTCGCCGCGGCTGCCGGAAAATTGCCACAGGATGAGTTGACCAACCGCGCGCTCTACAGCCTGCTGCGTGATACTAACCCCATCGTGAAGCACACCGCGGTGCGAGCGCTCATCCAGCAGAAGGCCGGGATGTTCTGTCTTGCGATGATGTTGCAGAGACCGGCCGATCCTCAGCGCGATGCAGTCGCAATTCAGGTGGTCCAAACTTCTCATGAGCCGCGAGTTGTCGAGACCTTGATCAAACAATTGGACTCCGAGCGCGATCCCACACGGTTGAAGCTGTTCCTCACCGCGTTATGTCGAGTGCATCAGCGCGAGGGCACCTGGAAAGGCAACAGCTGGGGGACGCGGCCGGATACGACGGGGCCCTATTTCCAGCCGGAAACGTGGGAAGCATCGCCGCGGATTGCGGCCGCGCTGCAGAAACGGTTGGAAGCGGCCGGTCCCGAAGAAGCCGCCTTCCTGTTGATGCAGCTCAATCGCCACAAGATCTCGCTCGATGGCACGCTGGATCGCCTGCTGGCGATGGCCGCGAAGGATGCCGCTCTGATTCCGGCCGCGGTGACGGAGCTCTCCCGCGCGAAGACCGTCCCGCCGAACGCCATCGGCTTGCTGAAACAGGTCGCCAGTGACGCGAACCGCCCGCAGGATCAGCGCGTCACCGCGACCCTGGCATGGATGCGAGCCCGCGACACCGCCTCGTTCCCCGAGTTGCTGCACGTGCTGCCCACCTTGGATGACAACGCGAAACGCCGGGATCTCAACGCAGTTTGGTCCGCGTACCTCAACACGGACTTGCTCGGTCCGCAAGCCGCGCTGCTGGTTGATGAATCGAACCACACCGACCGGGAACGCGCCCTCTGGGCAACCGCCGGGTTGTTTGCACTGACATCACCCAAGGGAAAACCATCGCCAGAAGTCCATGAGCTTGCGGACAAACAGTTGGAGACGATGTTTCGGGATACGGCTAAACGCAAGCTACAGATTGAATCGTTGCGACTGTCCAACCAGCGGGAATTCGCCGACCGCATTCAGCAAGCGGCCGGCGATGACGACAAAACGGTCGCCGAGTTGGCCCGTGACATCGCCAAACAGTGGAAGCTCGATCTGTCCCCCACGCCGCGCGGACCGAAATTGAGCACGCTCAAGCCGGAAGAAATCCTGGCCGCCATCCAGAAGATCCCCGGCAAAGTCGGTGTCGGTGAAGCGCTCTTTGCGAAACTGAACTGTGCGAAGTGTCACACCGTGAAAGACGGCGAACCGCTGCGCGGCCCGTTCCTGCCCAATGTCGCGAAGACCTACAAACGCGATCAGCTGGCGGAGTCTGTGCTGCTGCCGAGCAAGTCGCTCGCGCAGGGCTTTGTCACCTACGTCTTCACGATGGACAGCGGCAAGACCTACACCGGCTTCGTAACCAACGAGGCCGCCGACGTGATCACGCTCCGCGATAACGAAGGCAAAGAGTTCACGCTGCCGGTCAACGAAATCGAAGAACGCGCCAAATCCACGGTCTCGGTGATGCCCGAGGGTTTGGTGAAAGAGTTGACTGTGGATCAATTCGCTTCGCTGATCGCGTATCTGGAATCGCTCGCGCCGCCGAAGTAGTTGCCTTAAGATTGGTGGGCACAGCCCACCCTACACAGAAGGGCCTGTTCGCATGCCACGATTTTTCATGACACTGATTGCCGCGATGGCAATTTCGGGGATCAACGCTAAGGCGGCAGAAGAGCTGTTCAAAGCCACGCCGCTCACCAAGCCGGGCGAATTCACCGCCGGGATTGAAGGGCCGGCGTGCGATCGCGCGGGGAACATCTACGCGGTGAACTTCAGCAAGCAGCAGACCATCGGCAAAGTCACGCCGCAGGGCATGGGTGATGTCTTCGTGACGCTGCCGGGCGAGAGTACCGGCAACGGCATCGTGTTCGATGCCACCGGCAAAACGATGTTCGTCGCCGACTACGTCGGGCATAACGTTCTCAAAATCGATCTCGCGACGAAGAAGAGCGAGGTCTTCGCGCACGACGACAAGATGAACCAGCCCAACGACGTCGCGATCGCTTCGGACGGCCGTTTGTTCTGCAGCGATCCCAACTGGAAAGCCGGCACCGGTCAATTGTGGACTGTCAGCCCACAGGGAAAGATTGAACGCATCGCAAGTGATCTCGGTACGACCAACGGCATCGAAGTCAGCCCAGACGGAAAAACGCTGTATGTCAACGAAAGCGTGCAGCGCGGGGTGTGGGCCTTCCCAATTCAACCGAACGGCCACGTCGGCGAACGCAAGCTGCTGCGGCAGTTTCCCGATCACGGTTTCGACGGCATGCGGTGCGATGTGAAGGGTCGGCTGTACATCACCCGTCACGGCAAAGGGACTGTCGTCGTGATGCAGCCCGACGGCGAAATCGTCCGTGAAATCGACGTCCTGGGCAAGATGCCGACGAACCTCTGCTTCGGCG
>DASRYX010000269.1:0-1739 GCA_035686985.1 Planctomycetaceae bacterium
GTATAAGGTCCCGCATGGACTGCGCGTCGACCGTCACGGCCGCATCTGGACAACCGACAACGGCAACCATGTGTTGCGTCAATTCTCTGCCGATGGTGAACTGCTGAAGACATTCGGGACCGAAGGCAAAGCCGCCAGTGGAGCCGACGGCTTCCGCGCGCCCGATGATCTGGTGTTCGACTCTCAGGGCAACTTCTATGTCGCCGATAGTGGCAACGCCCGGATTGCCAAATTCGACGAGAGCGGCAAGTTCCTGCTGCAGTTCGGCAAGAAAGGCAAAGGGGACGGTGAATTCGCGACGGCTCACAGCCTGGCGATCGATCCGCAAGACCGCATCTACGTCGGCGATCGGGGTAATCAGCGCGTGCAGATTTTCGACGCAAGCGGTCAGCACCTCGCGAACTGGACCGGCTTCGGCAATCCGTTCGGCATGATCGTCATCGGCGAAGAGCTGCTCGCTTCCGAAGGGGACAAGCATCACATCGTCCATATCAATCGCGAGGGGAAGGTCACCGCGACATGGGGCACCCCGGAAACGCTCAAGCTGCCGCATCTCATGGCGGTGACATCCAAAGGAGAACTGCTGGTCGCCGAAGTGAACGGGAAACGCATCCAGCGCTTCCGTCGAAGTGACGCGAAGTAACCGGGATTGGGCTGGAATCTTGCCCTCCGTCACGGCATGATCAACCGCAAGTCGTGATCCATTCGCTGGCCTGTCCGGTTTCCGCCGGGGTCGTTCTGCTCCCTGGCGTCGCAGTTTTCCTCTCCTGTTCGATCTGATGACGGACGGTCACCGTCCGGTGTTTTTTTCGCTTGCGCGATGATTGGTCGCTTCTGCACTTGTTCCATCATTTCGAAAAGGATCGCCGATGACTGCTCCCACGCCGACTCCTGCTGCGCCGGAATCGCCCTCCCGAAAGCCGCGAAATACGGTGGAACTCTGGATCGTTCGCGGGGGCATTGCGCTCCTGGTGGCGCTCGTGGCGGTGCAGGCGCATGCGCGATTCGGTTATGAGATGACGCTCAAGCGGCTGCAGGACCGCCTCGCGAAGGAAGACGAGATGTCGCTTCCCTTGCTGGTGACCGACGCTGAAAAAATGATCTTTGGCTTCCCCAGCCAATCGGAGAGGTCAGACCGGCACTGGCGGCAACGGACCTATTCCTGGCGCGGCTTGACGCAGTCCTACCAGATCATCATGCCCTACGATAACTCCGAGGAACAACCGGTGATCATGTCGCTGGTGACGGCGAACCCGCCCCCGATGCCGGAACCGGTCTATGAGAAAGAGACCGCCCCGCTGCCGTCCCTCGCGGGCATGGCCGGCCCAGGAGCACCCGGCCCCGGTGGCGGCGGACCGCGTCCGGATCCGATGGCCAACGATAAAGATGGCGACGGCAAACTGAGCAAAGACGAAGCCTCGGAACGCATGGCGGCGAACTTCGAGCAATGGGACGCTAACAGCGATGGCTTCGTCGACAAGGATGAGATCGACGCCGCCCGTGCCCGCTTTCGTGCTCAACGCGGTGAAGGAGGCGGCGGCCCCGGCGGAGGTGCTCGTCCACGGCGTCCCGCCGCCGAGGCGAGTGCTCCGGCCGAGACACCAACGGAACAACCGGTGGCCGAAGAAAAACCAGCGGACGCCGCTACGGTCACACCCGCCCGTGAATAGTTCCGAATCACCCCAGTGGCGATGACGCCGGGAGCAACACTTCCGCGATCCATCGCCACAGGTCTATAG
>DASRYX010000270.1:0-7214 GCA_035686985.1 Planctomycetaceae bacterium
GGTAGAAATCCATCACCGTGTTGTGACAGGCGTAGGCAAAGACGATCGCTTTGAGCGACCCGTCGGCCCGCGTCGCTGTCAGCACCGGGACCGCGTGATCGACCGGTCCCAGCAGCCGGTTCTCCGACCGCAGCATCGGCACATCGGGTTCCCGATTCGTGCGGCGATTCACCGCGAAATCGGTTGTCCCTTGCCCCTGCGCAAGCGTCACCGGCTCCAGATCTGCCAGTGCCTTTCCAATCGTCGTGACGATCGTCTCGACCAGTTTATCCGAGTAACTGTCGACCTGCTGCCGCTGCTGATCATTGAGCGGATAGATATCGGACAGCGCCTGCTTCAGCACGGGGCCGCAATGGGTATGGGAGGCGTTCAGCATGATGTCCGCACGCTTCAACCCGTGCTGCTTCTCACAGGCGGCGACCACGGCTTCGTAGATTGGTTGCGACATACCGAGCGTATCGCTGCTGAGCGTGATCGCGCGGTGCCCGTGTGCATCCTCGAGGGCCAGCACGCGGATAAAGAGCTCGTTGAACGTCCCTTCCGCGGGTTTGTTGCGGCCGCCGTATCCGGCCATCCACATCGGTTCCGCCGGCGTGATGACGGCCTTCGCAGTGCCGGCTTTCCAGCCAGTGTTCTGGGCGAAGAGCGATGTTGCGGGAATAACAAGGGCAATTGCGAACAGGAACCGGAAGGGCATTTTTGCTCCAGAAGATGAAGAGACCCACGGTTAAGAAACCGTGGGCTTCCTTATGCGATCCAGTCGGGGATGACGTTGCCGGCGACGCCGGTGAGGCGCGCGTCGAGGCCTTGATGACGATGCGTGAGCCGCAGGTGATCGATGCCGAACAGCCGCAGCATCGTGGCGTGAAAATCGTTGATGTGGACCGGCTTCTCGGTAATCGACCAGCCGATTTCATCCGTGGTGCCGTAGGTTAAACCGCCCTTCACACCGCCGCCCGCCATCCAGATCGAAAATGCCGACGGGTGATGATCGCGCCCGGTGACCGTTCCCGATCCCATCCGGTTCTCGCCCAGCGGCGTACGGCCAAATTCTCCGGCCCAGACGATGAGCGTCGAGTCCAGCAAGCCGCGCTGTTTCAGATCCTGAATGAGGGCCGCAACGGGTTGATCGGCCATGCCGCAGTTCTGGGCGAGTTCGACATCCAGATTCGAATGATGATCCCACGAGGCGTGATTGATCTGCACGAAGCGGACACCGCGTTCGATCAGCCGCCGGGCTAGCAGGCAACTCGTGGAGAATGCGTGATACTGTCCGGGGCCACCGCCGCGCGACGCCTTGATCTCCGGTTCTTTGCGATCGAGTCCATAGGCATCCATCGTAGCCCGTGTCTCACCGGAAAGGTCGGTCAACTCGGGTGCCGCGGACTGCATGCGGAAGGCGAGTTCATAACTGGCGATGCGGCTCGCGATCTCCGGATCGGCGACCGTCTCTAAGCGAGCTTCATTCAATGACCGCAGCGCATCCAGCCCGGATCGCTGTAAACTCGGCGGCAATCCGGGCGGATTGGCGAGGTTCAACACGGGTTCGCCCTGGCTGCGAAACAAGACTCCCGCATACGTCGACGGCAGGAATCCGCTCTGCCACAGCGTCGCGCCGCCACTGGTGCCGCGGCCGGTGGATAGGACCACGTATCCCGGCAGATCTTGCGATTCACTACCGAGACCATACGTGAGCCACGCCCCGGCCGTGGGCAGGCCGAAGAACGACCGGCCGCATTGCAGCGACAGTTGAGCCGGGTGATGGTTGAACTGGTCGGTGTGCATCGACCGCACCATCAGCATGTCGTCGGCGCAAGTCGCGAGATGCGGCAGGAAGTCGCTGAATTCCATGCCTGATTCGCCATGCCTTTTGAAGACTCGCTTCGAGCCCATCAGGACCGCGGATTCTTTCTTGATGAACGCGAAGCGAACTTCCTTCGTCAACGACTCCGGCAACGGCTGGCCGTTGAGTTCGTTGAGCTTTGGCTTCGGATCGAACATGTCGAGCTGACTGGGTGCCCCTTCGAGAAAGATGAAGATGCACTGCTTCGCCTTGGCTGCGAAATGGGACGGCTTGCCGCTGAGCGGGTCAACCGGCGCGGAGCTCGCTCCTTCCGCGCTTCCTATCAGTTGCGACAACGCCGCGAGCCCAACGCCATACCCCGCGGAATGCAGAAACCGCCGCCGCGTTTGAGCAGCGTGGAAAGCGTTCAACATGTTCAAATCGGTCATGATCGCTTCCGGTGGCGAGCGGGGGGAGGTCACTCCCCCCGGTGATTGCAGTTTCCGTTCGATTTCCATCAACGGGAGGACTCACGTCCCCCCGCTCGCCATTACTCTCGTGTAAGGAATTCATCCAAGTTCAGCACGACGCGCATCGTCGCCGTCCATGCGGCAACGTCGGTCGGCGTTTGATTTTCAATCTTCACATCGCCAGCGAACTGTTTCGCATCGGCTTCGTGTTCCCGGTAGTAACTGCGTCCTTCATCCAGCGTCCGCTTCAGTACGGCGACCTCGGCGGCAGACGGCGGCCGCGTGACGCACCACCGCAACGCAAGCGTCAGTCGCTCGTCATCCGTAGTCGCGGAGGAAAGCAGCGCGCGTCGCGCCATGCGTTGCGCTGCTTCCAGATGGCTTTCGTTGTTGAGCAGCGTCAACGATTGCAGCGGCGTGTTGGATACCGTCCGTTCGACACAGGCGACGTTCGCATCCGGGGCGTCAAACGTCATCAGGCTGGGATGCGGAATCGTCCGCTTGAAAAACGTGTACACCCCGCGACGATAACGGTCCTCCCCGGTGCTGCTCTTCCACGAAAAGTTGTTCGCATAACTGAGCTTCGCGAGTTCCTCAGGCATCGGCGGAAACACGCTTGGGCCGCCGATTTTCGGCGAGAACAACCCGCTGACCGCAAGACTGAGATCCCGCACCAGTTCCGCTTCGACACGAAAACGATTCTGCCGGAACAGCGTCTGATTGACCGGATCATCGGCTTCGTACTCCGGCCGGTGATGCGATGCCTGGCGATACGTTGCGGACATCACAATCTGTCGGATGAGCTCCTTGCGGCTCCATTTCCAGTCGCTGCGGAATTGATCGGCGAGGCCATCCAGCAACTCGGGATGCGTCGGCCGTTCACCCCGCACACCGAAGTCGGCCGGGGTTCGCACAAGGCCGTAACTGAAGAGTTTCTGCCAGACATGGTTGACCGCCACACGCGCCGTCAACGGATTCTCCTTCGCGACCAGCCAGCGCGCGAGATCAAGTCGATCGGGCACCTCACTGCGAGCCGTCAGCTTCGCGAGCACCTTCGGTCCGCCGGGCTGGACTTCCTCACGCGGCGAGAGAAATTCCCCACGATGGAAGACGCGCGTGATGCGTGGCAGCAACGGCTGCGAAATTGTACGGACGGTGGTGAGCTTGGCTTTGTGTTTGTCGTCGACTTGCTTCAGGGCCGCCTCCAGCCGCGAGATCTCGGTGTCCTTCGCGACGTGATTGACATAGTAATCGAACAGTTGCCGTTTGATGTTCGCCACGCGCTTTTCCGGATAGGTGTCGAGCGCGGTGATGATAGCCGGTTCACGGAAATGCAGGCCCCGCGCATTACCCCGCAGCACCGCGACCTGGAACGAAGCGAGCACGTGCTGCGAACCGTATTGCTGATCGATGACCAGTCGCAGCCTCGCGCCGTCGGGAATGTCGACGGGTTCGGTTGTCCGGAGGGTGAGCGAGTGCTTTTCGCTGACTTTCCCGCCTACCGCCCAGCCTTTGCGGCTGTCCGGTTCCGTGGACAAGACCAGCGCCGTTTCAAAGCCTTTCTGTGAATAATCCGCCGTCGCGCGATGCAGCGGAATGTCGCGCGTCGGTTGTCCGTCCTGTTCCAGCGTGAGCGTCATGCGCGAGATGACAAAGTTGCCACTGCTCGCGAAACCGCATCCTTTTTCCGGAGCACGATCATCCGGTAGCACGGTGAGCTTGATCCCCGTAATCGTCCCGGTTGTCGAACCGAGAACGGTGTAGGTATCTCGCTCGCGCGGCGTCAGCGGTGCCCGGATGGCTCTGTCATCGGTCTCGAACTTCTCATCGGGCAGTGCGGTGGATTGCACCTCTTGAATGGTCAGCGCGTCTTCTGTCAGCTTCGTGTCGGTGGTCGCGAGCAACTTCTCGCGCTCAGCCCGTTCCCACTCAGCTTCTGCCGGGGCAATCGCCTGCTTCCGCGCGAGCAGCGCCTGCATCAGGGGTTGCCGTTCGCGATTCAGCGCGGCGAGGTCTTCCGCGGCGATCGGCAGCTTGTCGTTCTCTTCCTCCGCGTTATTGAAGAACGCGAAGAGCTTGTAATAGTCGGCATGGGGCAGCGGGTCATATTTGTGACCGTGGCAGCGGACACAGCCGATGGTCAGCCCGAGCCACACGGTGCCGACAGTTTCGGTGCGATCAAAACACGCCGCGACACGGTACTCTTCCTGATCAACGCCGCCTTCTTCGTTGGTAAGCGTTTGCCGCAGGAACGCCGTCGCCAGGCGTTGCGAAGATGTCGCCTCGGGTAATAAATCCCCAGCGAGTTGTTCGATCGTGAACTGATCGAACGACAGATCACGGTTGATCGCATCGATCACCCAGTCGCGATACAGATACGCATCCGGTCGGGCACGGTCCTTTTCGTAACCATCGGAATCCGCGTAGTGCGCGAGATCCAGCCAGTGTCGGCCCCAGCGTTCCCCGAAGTGCGGGGAATCGAGCAATCGCTGCACGACCTTTTCATAGGCGTCGAGCGACGTGTCCTTTACGAACGTATCCGCGTCGGCAATCGTCGGCGGCAGACCGATCAGGTCATACGATAAGCGTTTCAGCAGCGTGAACCGATCCGCCTCCGGTGACGGCGTCCACTTCCGGGCTTCGAGTTCTTTCAGGACGAACCGGTCGATGTCCGAACGCGGCCAGGATTTTTGTGAGAATTCCGGCACTGGCGGACGCGCGATCGGCACGAATGACCAATGCGTTGACCAATCAGCACCACTTTCGATCCACTTCTTCAGGATCGCAATCTGATCCGTGGTCAGCGGCGGTTTTTCGCCCGGCGGCATGCGGACATCGGGGTCATCGCTGATCACACGTCGGATGAGTTCACTCTGATCGGGTTTCCCGGCGACAACGATCGGCTGGCTACTTTCGCCGTTGGCGAGGATGGACGCTCGGTCGACCATTCGCAAGCCGGCTTCGGGATGGTTCGGCCCGTGGCACCCGATGCACTTCTCCGCGAGAATGGGCCGCACATCGCGCTGAAAGTCAATCTTGTCCGGCGGTGCGGCGAAGACCGACGACATCAGGCCGCAGAGACAGAAGCCGAACACGATCCCTTCACGCCGAACAAACGACATCGCCGTACCCCGCAACTCATCAACACTGTTCTATATGACAGTGTCGCGATGCCAGTGCGTCGATGCAAGCGGAGAGATAAAAAATGCATCCTCGCTTGCGCTTAGCGGATCAGAACGGAGACTTTACCGTCCGCAAAGCGCAAGCGAAGATCGGTTCCTCGATCAATGCACCCGCATTCCGGGTTGGGCGCCCGTATCGGCGGAGAGGACGAAAATCTCTTTCCCGCCCGCACCGGCGGCGAGGACCATCCCTTCACTCACGCCGAACTTCATTTTCCGCGGGGCGAGGTTGGCGCACATAATAACCAGCTTGCCGACGAGATCTTCCGGCTTGTAGACGTTCTTGATCCCCGCGAAGACGTTCCGCTTCACGTCGCCGCCGAGGGACAACGTCAGTTGCAGCAGTTTGTCGGACGCTTCGACAGCGGTGCATTCCAGCACGCGGGCCACGCGCAGGTCGACTTTCACGAAATCGTCGATCGTGCAGTTTTCCGCGGTGAGCGGCTCTTTTTCGAGGTACGCGGCACTGTCACCCGTGGTTTCCGCAACTGGAGCGGGTGTCGTTTCGGGGGCGGCTTGTTTTCCGTCTTCAATCATGGCCTGAACCTGTGCGAGTTCAACTCGCTTCATGAGGTGCTCGAACTTGGAAACCGGCGTGCCCACCTGCGGCGTCCGCACTTCGTCCCAGCTCGTCATCGGACAATTCAACAACTTTCTGGTCTGCTCCGCTAACCGGGGCAGAATCGGCGACAGATAAATCACGATCTGCCGGAACACATTCAGCGCGACCGTGCACGACGCCTGCAATTCTGCGGCCTTCGTGGAATCTTTCTTCAGAATCCACGGAGCGTTTTCTTCGACGTATTTGTTCGCGCGATCGGCAAACGCCATGATCTCGCGTAGAGCGGCGTTGTACTCGCCTTGCTCATACAGTTCGGCAAGCGAATCCGCGGCGGCGGCGATGTCGTTGAACAAGCCGCCGTCATCCGGATATGTCGCGGACAAGCCGGTCGCTTCGACGAACTTCGCCGTGCGACTGGCGAGGTTGACGACCTTCCCCACGAGATCGGAGTTCACCTTGGCGACGAATTCTTCGAGGTTGAGATCGAGGTCATCCAGCCGCGCCCCGAGTTTCGAGGCGTAGTAATACCGCAGGTATTGAGCGTCGAGATGCTTGGCGTACGTCGCGGCCATGATGAAAGTGCCATGGCGCTTCGACATTTTCTTGGCGTCAACCGTCAGGAAGCCGTGGATATGCACGCGATGCGGGAGACTGAACCCCGCCGCCTTCAACATCGCCGGCCAGAATAGCGTGTGGAAATACGTGATGTCCTTGCCGATGAAGTGGTGGATTTCCGTCCCCGGATTCTTCCACCACTCCTGCCATTGTTCGCCGTTCTTCGCAGCCCAATCGGCGGTCGAACCGATGTAGCCGATCGGCGCGTCGAACCACACGTACCAGTAGTTGCCGGGGCTGTCCGGAATCTCGAAACCGAAGTACGGTGCGGGCCGCGAGACGTCCCAATCCCGCAGCGGTTCACTGAGAAAGTGGCCCTTCAGATAGTTCGCGACTTCTTCCTGGAGATGCTCCCCCGATTGCGTGTACTCGTTGAGGAAGCCGTGCAGTTTCTCGATCTGGACAAACAGATGTGCCGCCGTGCGGACTTCCGGTGTTGCACCAGACAGAGTGCTCACTGGGTTAATCAATTCCGCCGGAGAGTATGTGCGACCACACACTTCACAATTATCACCGTACTGCTCCGGCGCGTGACACTCCGGATTCGGGCACGTTCCTTTCACGAACCGGTCGGCAAGGAAGGTGTTTTCAACGGGATCGAA
>DASRYX010000271.1:0-10043 GCA_035686985.1 Planctomycetaceae bacterium
CCTAGCAGCAACCGGCCATTCACCGAGGACGGATCATAGACGCCATCTCGATCGGCAATCAGACAGTTGGCCCGGCCGCACAGATCGAGCAGCTGGTACCAATGCGAACAATTCCGGGCCAGCCGCGTGGCATCATAGGCGATCAGGATCCCAATCTGACCCAGCGCCACCTGAGCGACCAGTTCCTGAAAGCCCGTACGTCCCTCGGTTGTGGCCCCACTGCGGCCCAGGTCGGCATCGACCACATCCACCAGCGACTCAGGCCACCCGAGTTCCTGGGCGCGGTGCGTCAACGCGTATTGGAGGCGCAGGCTTTCTTGGTTGGTCGTCACCTGCTGGGCCGTCGACTGGCGAATATAGACGGCAGCCCGCCGCGCCAGATGGCTGGGCAGAATCAGTTCGGAAGTGTTCATCGAAAATCTCCTGGAGAACGCGGTTGAACTCGGTCACAACGGCTTCCTGCTGCGCCGTCGAGAGACGTGGCCAGATGAGATAGGGACGCGTGGACACAGCTCGTACTCCTTCACGAGCGTCAGGAACTCCCTAACGGCTCGGGCGGAGAGTTTCGAGCGGGGTTCGGTCCGCACCAAGATCGAAAGATTCGTGGCCGCGCAAAGAATCATCAGCCGGTGGTCACCCCGATAGACCACAAACACCCGGGCCGAATGCGCGTCGCCACCGGTGACGGTGTGAACCGGAAACCGCCGACCGTAGAGGGGATGACCCGGATCGGTCACCAACACCTCGTCCAAATTCACCCCGACAACAGGGGTATCAACAACAGACGCTGTTTGATGCTTTGGATGAACCGTTCCACTCGTCCATTCAGATTGGGTGAGGCCACGGGCAGAGCGTTGGTCCGGATCTTCTTGGCTTTGAGCGTGGCCACGAATTCCTTCGTGAACTTGGTGTCCCGGTCGTGCATCACGATCGCGGGTTTTTCCATCCGGTTGGCGGTTTGATCGATGAAGCGTTCCGTCTGCTGTTTCACCCAGGCCGAATTCGGGTGTTCGGTCGAAGTCGTGACGATCTCTCTCGGCTTCCGTTGGCCCCCTTTCGGGTTTTCGGTTTCTTGCCGAACTTGGCCTCTCGACACCAGCGGTAGAACGTCCCTGGGGAGATAATGCTGATCAGTTCTTCAATGGCTCGTCCTAAAGCTTTCCCGAATCGCACCAGCCGTTCTCGTTCGGATGGTCGGGTATGGATCTCGTCCGGTAGTCGGGCACGGAGGATTTTGTTCTCGGCTTTCAGGAACTGGATGTACTTGGCGAGTTCCCGGTCGGTGGCAGAGGCGATCAGGGCCAGGAGGGGATGAAAAATCTGCGGCATCGGGGTATCGTCGTAACTTCTTAATCTGACGGGGATTTCACATTTGTTGTACCCCGCTTAGAGGGTAAAAAAACCGGTCGACGGAGCCGATTTTCAGACCCGGTTTGGGAAGAGTCAGGGAGAGGTGGGTCCAGGCCCACCAACCGCTGCGATCAGTGTTTGGTGCTTAGCACCGATGGCTGATTAAAAGTGGGTACACTTCAGAAATCTGTACCCACTTTGGCCCGTTTTTCGGGTTTTCTCGCTCCAATCTCGAATCATTTGGCCCTAGAAAAACAGGCATTTGAAGGCCATCCGGAGGGCATCCGTAATGCGTCATGGCACTACGGAACCGAAGGCTTCTTCCCATTTCAGCGTTCTGAACGGCTTCTGAGATGGCGTACCAACAGGTGCCGTTCGCGGCTAGCGCCGTACCCTCACAAGTCGTTACTCGCCGAGCTGGTAGAGCGGGCCGGTGATGCGGATCGGGCGGATGTCGAGGCGGATGTTGAGAACCGTGTAATCGTCGCCGCCGAACGCTTCGGTGTACCACCCGAGACTGTTGTCGTCGCGCGTGAAGCGGAACTCGAAGCCGTCGACCGACTCCGTTCGCGCACGGTCGCCGTCGAACGCCAGGCCGATCGCTTCGCTGTGCACGGAATCAATCAACCGCCCCATGAGATCCGCGACCGTCGTGTTGGAAAGGATGTCGTTGTAGAACATCTTCCGCTTGTAGAACGGCCGGAAATTCTCCGACGTGGGATCGAGTTTCTCGTCGTCCAGTTTTTCCCGGGCCGGTGTGACCTCGAACGTTTTCAGGTTGAACCGGTCGCCGCGATCGAGGTACGTCAGCCGGACGTTCTTGATGTTGAACTTGCCCAGCGACTCGTCGTGTTCCGCATGGGACAGGTCAAACACCAGCGCGCCTTTGTAGCCGATGACTTTCACATCAGTGCCGCCACGGACGATGACCGCCGAGTTCTCATCCACGCCGAGGCCGTATTTGAATTTTTGGTCATGCATGGCGACGACCGCGCGGGCGAACCGGCCACGCACGAGCAGATGCTGATCCACGAACCATTCCGAATCGAGAAACCCGAGACCGCGATCCAGTTCCTTGCCCATCCGCACGCCGGTGAGCATTGTCTGCAGGACTGATTCGGTGTCGCGAAACATGATGCGACTCATCACGGCGGCGCCGGCGCTGGTCCCGGCAATCACGCCGCCGCGACGATAAACGTGCCACATCGCTTCCAGCATCGGCGTTGGTCGGCCGTCCGCGGATTGCAGCGCTTTGACGATCCGTTCCTGTTCGCCACCGATCATGAATACGCCGGTGGCTTCGTGAACACGGTTGACCCATTCGGGGTCCGCGGCGATTTCACTTGGGGGTTGCGTCACCTTCCGCCAGGCCAACGGGACGATGAACGCATCCGCTCCCGATTTGTTCAGTGCGCTGACGACTCGAGCGGCGCTGCGCAGAGGATCACTGCTCGCGACCGGCAACACGGCGATCTTGCAACCGGGACCGCCCGCCAGTTCGACGATCTCGTCCCAGTACTCGCGATGGTCGAAACGTTCCGACCCGCCGATGATGACCAGCGAGCCGTTCGCGTCCGTATCTTCCGGGCGTTCGGCCGCGGTCAGAAACCCGGCCTCCGTCACCAGCCCGATCAGACAGGCCAGGAATAGGAAGCAACGCATGCAAACCTCTCAATCCTTGAGCGGTTCTTCAAAAGCCCGCTCCGTGGCGGGTCGGGATTATAGCCACGCGTCGCCGAAATTGTGCAACCCCAGCGGGCCCGTTTTGCGCGGGATTCACACAATCGCGGTGGGCGATCACCTGAATGATCACGTTCATGGAAGACGGAAAGCGATGTCTTAAAGATGTGCACCTTCATTTTTCGTGCCGCGTCACAGTTGGTCCAGAGTCGTTTTGCCACGCCGCCGAGAGAAAGCAGAGAATTTCGGTGTTCCGGAGAAGAATCCGAATCCCTCACCCCACCGGGGATTCGGTTCGCCGAAATCCGGCGACCTGCGAAACCGTTGATTGCAATTGTCAGATTTACATCGACTGTTAAGACATCGTGATGTTGCCCGGTTCTTGAAACACATCGCATCAAGATGAGGCAGCGATCTGGTTCACTGGTTAGGATGAGCTGTAGACATTTGCTGCGAATGGAACAGGAGGGTTTGAACATGGCGGCGGACGATTTCACCACCGCGTTGCAGGCGGCAATGACCGATCGCGGCGTGAGTCTGTGGGAACTCTCGCAGGAACGGCCGACGTTTGTGCTGTTCGTCCGGCATTCGGGCTGCACGTTCTGTCGGGAAGCGCTCGCTGATCTGAAACAGCAATCGGCGACCCTCAGAGGTCGCGGGTGGAATCTTGCCGTGGTGCACATGAGTCCGCCTGCGGACGGCCGCGCATTGCTGGACCACTACGGCCTCGAAGACGTTCACGCGATCAGTGATCCCGAGCGGCGGTTGTTCCGTGCGTTTGAATTGCGCTCCGGGTCGTTGTGGCAGTTGGTCGGGCCGAAGTCGCTGTGGCGGGCGATGGTGGAAGGCACGGTCTGGCGGTACGGCTTTGGTCGCATTATCGGCAGCGCCCGGCAGCTCGCGGGGGCGTTCGTCATCGACAAGGGACGGATCGTGCAGGCGTATCGCCATCAGACCTCGGCCGATCGCCCGAATTACACGCAGCTCCCCGAGGAAGCGTGCCCAGTTTGAACTCCATTCCGATCCGCAACCGAATTGCATCCGCGATTGAAATACGATCAGTCGCCCCGCCTCGCAAAATCGGGTAAGCTGTCCGGCTTACGGAATCGATCGTCCGGGCGCGAATCGGACGGCACGGAGGGGAGCAGGGCAATGCAAGATTGGCGACGGCCGACGGGCTGGGGTGTCGGGCTGTTGATGGCGGCGGGAGCGATCGCGCTGTGTGGAGCGGCCGGGCATGATCACGGCGGTGAAGCTGGAGGAAGCACCGCGTGGGCGCAACTCACGCTGTATTGCGTCGTGGTCATTGCGGCGTCCATGCTGGGCGGGCTGTTGCCCAACCTGATGCGGCTGACCCACACGCGGCTGCAGCTGATGATGAGCCTGATCGGCGGGCTGATGCTCGGCGTCGGCATGCTGCATCAACTTCCGCACGCAGTCGTGATTCTCGATCAGGGTGGCATGTCTCACGCCCTCGACTGGGCGATGATGTGGATGCTCATCGGTCTGGTATCGATGTTCTTCCTGCTGCGGATGTTTCACTTCCACAATCACGACACGTTTGACGACGACGCGCCAGGCGTTTCCCACGATCACGCGCATGATCACGATCACTCGCACGACCACGACCATCATGGACACGATCACGATCATTCGACCGAACACGCTCACCACGGGCACACTCATGCGACGAGTTGGATGGGCGTGACCTTCGGATTATCGCTGCACACGATCACCGACGGCCTCGCCCTGGCGGCTCACGTTGAAGCCGACACGCGGCATATCGCCGGGCTGCTCCTGCCGGGACTGGGCACGTTTCTGGGAATCGCCCTGCATAAGCCGCTCGATTCGCTGTCGATCACCTCGCTGATGTCCGCCGCGGGATGGTCCAAAGCCGCACGGCACTTTGTCAACTTCGCGTATGCCATGCTCGTACCGGCAGGGATCGTGCTGTTTCATCTGGGCCTGCGGTCGATGTCCGCGCAGCAGAACGTATTTGTCGGCACAGCACTGGCGTTCTCGGCCGGCGTATTCGTCTGCATCGCGCTGAGCGATCTCTTGCCGGAAGTGCAGTTCCACTCCCATGACCGCGGCCGGTTGTCGCTGGCGCTGGTCGCGGGGCTGATCGCCGCCTGGGCGATCGGTTTCCTCGAACCCGAACACACGCACGCCCCCGCCGCCCATTCCGAAGACAGTCACCCGCATGATCACGACCATGATCATTGAAGTATGATCTTTCTCCGGCTTTAGACTCTCGACCTCTCGCGGAACCACCCGATGTCTGATGATCGCCGCGGTGGCGTGTCGTATCTGATCTTCGATGTGGAAACCATCGCTGATGGCGAACTGATCGCCAAGGTGCGGTATCCGGACGAAGGTCTTTCGGCGAAAGCCGCGACGAAGAAATATCGCCAGGAGCTGATGGACGACACCGGTCGCGATGTGTTGCCGACGACGTTCGTCCTGCCGGCGTCCGTGGCGATCGCGAAGATCGATGCCAGTTATCGGTTGATGGATCTGGTCACGCTCGATGCCCCGCAGTATCGCCCGCACGTGATCACGCGGCTCTTCTGGTCCGGATGGAATCACTACGGTCGTCCGACGCTCGTCAGCTTCAACGGCCGCGGCTATGACCTGCCGGTGCTAGAACTGGCCGCGTTCCGTTACGGGTACGCCGTTCCCGCGTGGTTCAACGTGGAAGCCCGCAGCTTCGAACAGGCCCGGAACCGTTACAACGCCGAGGCCCACCTCGATCTGTACGACCTGCTGTCCAACTTCGGTGCTGGGAAGCTGACCGGCGGGCTGAACCTGCTCGCGAATCTGATCGGCAAGCCGGGCAAATCCGGGATTGATGGTTCCCAGGTGCAGGATCTCTGGGATGCCGGCGAGATGCAGATGGTCAACGATTACTGCCGGTGCGATGTGCTTGACACGTATTTCGTCTTCCTGCGCTCCCGCGTGCTGCTCGGCAAGCTGACCGTTGAAGCTGAGCATGAACTCGTCCTGTCCGCGAAGACCTGGCTCGAACAGCAATGCGAAGCGATTCCCGCCTACGCGGAATACCTGTCGCACTGGGGCGACTGGCAGCCGCCGCCGGAGTGAACAAACGCTGGAGTTTCAGCGTGAAACACCGTCGCGGGAGTGTCGTCCGCGACCGTCATGTCGTTATGATACGGTTCTGGCTGGCATCCGCCTGTTGACCCTCCGGTTTGGCTTCTTCCTACCGACGAGAGATTCCGTTCATGCTCACTCCCCGATGCGCCATCACGGCCCGGACCTGGATCTTCGTGTTGCCCGTGCTGGTCTCACCGCTCACCGTTGTGGGGGAAGACTGGCCGACGTTCCGCGGGCCGCAGCGAACAGGCGTTTCCACCGAAACCGGGCTCTTGAAGTCCTGGCCCGAAAGCGGACCGAAACTGTTGTGGAAGGCCGACGGCGTGGGGCGCGGGTATTCCAGCCTCGCGGTTGGCAACGGCCGCATCTTCACGCTCGGTGACGGTCTCACCGAAGAAGACAAAGATGAATACCTGATCGCCGTCGACCAGAAGTCGGGCAAGTTCCTGTGGAAGACCAAGACGGGCGGGCCGTGGACCAACGGACAATCGTCGTGGCAGAGCTCCCGCAGTACGCCCTCCACCGATGGGACGCTGGTCTATGTCATCTCACCGCACGGTGTCCTCGTCGCTTGCGACGTCACCAATGGGGACGAGAAATGGCATGTTGATTTGATGCAGGAATATGGCGGTAAAAAGGGGGATATCTGGGGTTACAGCGAATCGCCAACGGTCGACGGCGACCTGCTCCTGTGCACGCCCGGCGGTGATGAATCGACCGTGGTCGCCCTGAAAAAGTCGACCGGCGAACTGGTGTGGAAAGTTGCCCAACCGGGGAACCGCGGGGCCGGACATTCGTCAGCCGTCATCACCGAAATCGGCGGCGTGAAGGTCTATGTGCAAGTGACAGCGGCCGGTGCCTTGGGCATCCGTGCGTCCGATGGAGCACTGTTGTGGAACTATCCGATCGAACGCACGACCGCGGTGATTCCCACGCCGATCGTCAAGGAGGATCTGGTGTTCGTCGTCGCCGGGTACAAGCGCGGGGCCGCCCTGCTGCGCCAGAAGCCCGCCGCTGACAACAAAGTCGAGATCGAAGAGATCTACGGCATGAAGCCGCCCCTGGCCAACAAGCACGGCGGTGTCGTCCGCATCGGCGACTACGTCTACGGCGACTCCGACGACGCCGGCGTGCCATACTGTGCGGAGATGCTGACCGGCGAGGTCAAGTGGAAGGCGCGCGCGAGTGGCAAGAACTCCGCGGCGTTCTCCGCGGCGGACGGGTATCTCTACATCCACTTCGCGAACGGCACGATGGTCCTCGCGAAAGCTGATCCCGAGGAATACAAGGAGTCCGGCTCTTTCACGGTCCCCGAAACCGGCGAACGTCCGAGCTGGGCACACCCCGTGATCACGGACGGCAAGCTGTTGCTGCGTGAGAACAATGCGATCCTCTGTTACGACATTCGCGAGTAGTCTCACACGGAAGGGAAATTGATGTCGAACCCTTCGCGTGTTTCCACGGGAATTGCGGCGCTCGATGAGTTGCTCGGCGGCGGGCTCGTGCCCGGTACCCTCACGGTCGTGATGGGGGCCACCGGGATCGGCAAGACGCAACTCGGGTTACAGTTTGCCGACGCCGGCCGGAAACAGGAAGGCCAGCGCGGCTGCCTGTTCGATATGACCACGCGCGGTGATGCCCAGAATCACGGCGAGTATGCCCGCCGGCTCAGCGACTGGAGTCTCCGCGAGCGACCGGTCGATCAGCCGTGGCTTCCGGATGAATTATGGGACGCGGCGAAGTCGCGCTACGATTACTTCCACATCTTCGAGCGATCCGGCCGGCGCGTGACAGTGCATGACATCGACCACGATCAATGGCAGGAATGGAAGGTTGAACTGAATCGCAAGCTGGAACAGGCGATCGGTTATTTCTACGCCAACTTCGTGCATGGCGTCCGCCGGTGCGTGATCGACGGCGTCGAGCCCGCGGACAAAGCGAGCGAGTCGTTTCAGTTCCACGTCTTCGATTACATCTACCACCAGATTCTGCATAAAGATCACGACTGGGTCGCCCGCGACTTGTTCCGCGTCCATTACCGTCAGAATGAACCGCAGGTCATGCAGCACTCGTACGATCACAAGCAGATCACGTGCCTGCTGAGCTACACCTCGCACGAGGTGATGCTGGACGATCTGCTGGGGCGTCCGATCGAAAGCGGTGATGAGCTGTCGAACGCGAACACGATCATCCTGATGGGAAAGATTCGTGACGGACTGAAGATGCGGCGGGCGTTGCATGTTGCCAAGCACCGCGGGAGTGCCTGCGATGAATCGATTGTTCCGTACGAAATCACGGACCGCGGTCTCGTGTTGACGCCATGAAACTCGGCATCCTCTCCGACACGCATAATCAGCGCGACCGCTGCCGCGAGGCGGTGTCGCTGCTGCAAGCCGCGGGAGTGGATGCGATCGTCCACTGCGGCGATTTTACTGAGCCCGATATCCTTGAGTTATGCGCCGTCCGACCCTGCTATTTCGTGTTGGGGAATAACGACGCCGACAATGCTCAGTTACTCCAGCAGACCGCGGAGGCCGTGAACGCGAAGTTCCTCGAATGGGGCGGCGTGATCACCCTCGCCGGGAAGACCATCGCGGTGACACACGGGCATCTGACGGCCCAAGTTCGCCGCCTGATGGCACAGCAGCCCGATTATCTGTTGAGTGGTCACACCCATGTGGCCGACGATCGCTGCATTGACCACACGCGGCGGATTAATCCCGGTGCACTGCATCGGGCTCGCCACTTCACAGTGGCCACGCTCGATCTGCTGACTGATGAATTGACGTTTTTAGACGTTCCGCGCTAAGGGAGACCATCATGCCGCCATTGTCGGGGTACTCGCTGCTGATGGTCGGCGCTGGCGGTGCGCTGGGTGCGATCCTGCGGTATGTCGTTTCCCGCGAAGCCGCGTTGTGGTGTCCCGACTACATCGGCCTGGGCACGCTGATCGTGAACGTCATCGGCTGCCTGGCGATCGGATACCTCGCTGGGAGCGGGTTGGAACACCGCTGGATGTCCCATCACACCCGCTTACTGCTGGTGACCGGCATCCTCGGCGGACTCACCACGTTCTCCGCGTTGTCGCTCGAAACCGTGCTGATGGCACGTCACCCTCCGGCCATGTGGTGGGGCGGCCTGCACGCCGTCGCCAATTTCACCTGCGGCATCACGGCGGTCCTGCTCGGAGAATGGCTCGCGCGACGACTAGGGGGCTAGTACCAGCTCAAGCCACCGGACGAACGGTTTGCTGGATCTCGATTCGCGGTTTCAGAGCCAGTACGAGCAACTCATTATCACTGATATGAATCGTGAGCCGTTCGCGTCCATCAAGGTTCTCGTAACAGACATCTTTCACATCCAAGCTGTTTAGAGCCTCTAACAAAACGCTCTTGCGGTGATGGGGGAATTCGGGGAGATTGTCGGCATCCGAGGAGGGATGGGGATGTCGCGCGAGCTGGTGTCGGACGAATTGTGGGTAGTGGTGGAACCGTTGCTCCCGCCGCAGAAAGTGGCGCGGACGTTTCGGGATGGTCGCAAACCCAAGCCGCAGCGAGACGTGCTGGAAGCGATTCTGTTCGTGCTGAAATCCGGCATCGCCTGGGAAGATTTGCCGCCGCAGTTCGGGATGTCCGGCATGACGTGCTGGCGTCGGCTGCGAGACTGGAATGCGGCCGGGGTCTGGTTGCGGTTGCAGTCGGTGCTGCTCGCGAAACTGCACCACGCGGGGGCACTCGATTGGTCGCGCTGCCTCATCGACAGTTCGAGTGTGCGGGCGGTCTTCGGGGGGCCCACACCGGAGCGAACCCCACGGATCGCGGGAAAGCCGGCGTCAAACATCATGTCGCGACCGACGGCCAGGGCACGCCGTTCGTCGTCGATGTGACCCCGGCGAACGT
>DASRYX010000272.1:0-4561 GCA_035686985.1 Planctomycetaceae bacterium
CTGCCGACTAATCGGGGATGAAAGCCGTGCAGGGCGAGCGTCGCCCGGAGGCTGTCCGCTGTGAAGTAACTGACATGTTCTTCCCACAGGGCTCCGCAGTCGCCTCTTGCGAATTCGGTGTCGCAGCCGGGAACCTCGAACAGCACACGGCCCTGCGGTTCCACCAATCGGCGACACGCGGCCAGAAACGCAGGCGGGTCGTGCGCGTGTTCCAGCACATGTCGGACCACCAGCAAGTCGATCGGTCCCAATTTCGCGCGAATGCCCTCAGCCCACGCCGGCGTGCAATGCGCCTGTAACGTCTCGATTCCCTCGCGAGCTTGAGTGAATCCCCAATCAGCCTGCCGGTCCAGCACTCGGCCCGCTTTGAAGCCCAGCGACGACAGCCATTCCAGGAATGGTGCGTCTTTGTAGGACATTCCCACGATTTGTGCGTTCGGGGATGGCAGCAATGCAGCGGTAGCGCGGGCCAGATCATCCAGATGCCGTTCGGGGTCCCGATACAGAATGGCGTGTTCCGCGGGCTGCAAGGCCTTGAGCGGCGGGAGATCGATCAACTGGATCACGCCGCATGCCGGACACGAGCCGAGCCGGAAGGGATGCTTCGGAATCGCACGCGCGGCTTCAGCAGAGCAGGGCGCTTCGACGCAGAACGCCGCCGCGCCGAGATTCAGCTCAAAGCTCAGTTCTTCATGGCGGCAGATGCGGCAGGCACGTGTCACGATTCACTCGAAATAGATATAGCTGAAATCGCCGGTGTAGCCCGTCTGTCTGAAGAGCCATTCCCATTCCGCGGGGGTGTGAAACGCCCGGCAGGTGAGTTGCCAGTACATCAGATTGACCTTTTCACGCTCGTTGCGATAGGCCTCCACACAGATGTACTTGGCGGCCTTTCCGACGCGCTCGATTTCCTGTACCGCAGACCACAACTCGGGCAGATAGAGGTTATGCAGCGTCGTGATCGAAATCACCAGATCGAACGAATGATCGTCGAAGGGGAGCTTCGCCGCGGTTCCTTCGATGAGAAATGGCCGGACCTCTTCCTTGGCGTTTTCCAGGGCATAACGGGAGATGTCGAGTCCGACGACCTGTGATTGCGGGACGACCTGCGAGAGTTCGTACAGCAAGAACGCCTTGCCGCAGCCGACGTCGAGGATCCGCGCCCCCGGTTTCAATTGGTAATGAGACGCAATCGCTTCCGCGACCGCCCGCCAGCGACCGTCGTAGCGATAGCCGCCGAAGCCGTAGCGACGGTCCCCATCCCAGTAATCGCGATCAAATCGCACCGCGACCTCGGCACATTCGGCCTTGTCGTATTCAATCACACGCTGCCGGTAATCGCGCGCGGTGCTGCGATGGGTGCTGGTCAGAAAATCCACGTACGCCATGACGGTCCTTAGGGGCGGTGTTGATAGGTCAACGGCAGGGTGCGAATCTCGGCGAGGTTGTCCCGCACCCATTGAACGACTTCGCGAAGCCCCTCGTCGAGTCGGATCTGCGGTTTCCAGCCGAGTTGGGTGCGGGCGAGCGTGGAGTCAATCACGTACGCGGCGTCTTGACCGGGTCGCTCGTCCACAATCTTCGTGCAAAAATCGAACGACTGATCGAGCGCGCGGCAGACTTCCGCGACGACATCCCGCACGGCGACGCCTTCATCGGGGGAGAGATGATACAGCTGCCCCAGATGACCACGTTCCAGGATGGCGAGTTCGCCGCGCGAGACATCACGAATGTGGATGTATGACTTCACCGCATGACCACCGCCGTGAAGTTCGATCGTCTTGCCCAGCAGGACATAAATGGCCGCACGCGGGATGATCTTGAAGAGTTGCTGACGGGCCCCGTAAACGTTCGTCGCCCGCACGGTCAGTAGCGGAAAGTTGAACTGCTTGCGGTAGGTGGCGAGCAGAAAGTCCGCCGCGGCTTTCGACGCTGCATAGGGCGTGCTCGGGTTCATCGGCGACTCTTCGGTCACCCGGCCGACGCACGTTCCGTACACCTCGGGCGATGAAATGTGCAGATAGCGCTCAAGGTAGTCCCGCCGGCGGAGATGATTGATCAGCTTGGACAGTGCGACCGTGTTCGTTTCAAACCAGTGTTCGGGATGATCCCAGCTCGGCGCGACTTCGCTCTGTGCGGCGAAGTTGACGATGTACGCCGGGCGTTCCGCATCGAGCAGTTCGAGTAACGCCGTGCTGTCACGGTTCATGTCCAGCGCGTGGTACTGGTAACGGTTTAGACCCGGTCGCGATTTGTATCGCAGGAAGAGTGCCGAGCGCTCGGGCGACCGGCTGACGCCAATGACCCGGTAGCGCGGATTATCGAGCAACAGGTCGACAAAGTCCTGTCCAGAGAACGAATTCGCTCCCAGGACCACGACGGTCTTCTGATCCAGATCGACAGACATGCCTGCATCCTACGTTCAGCCCGGCGTCGGCAACCAGGGCGATTTCATGGCGGCGACGACATCCTGCAACAGCGCCCGCGCTTTGTCCAACTGAACAGGGCGGCGGTCCTTCAGCCCCTCGCCGGCGAAGTGGCGTCGCTCGCGTCCGGAGGGGAGAAACTCATTGAGCACGATGCTGCACCACTTGATGCCGTACACCGGAAACAATCGTTCGACGCGCTCGGCGAGCGGTCCGGGATCGTTGGTGAGCGCGGCTATCATCGTTGGCCATGTCTCGCGCGGGGCCGGCAGATCGACCTGCCAGTAAAAGTCGCACAACAGTTTGGCGGGATCATCCCAGCCCGCGTATTCAAAGTCGAGGAACCGCAGTTCGCCGTTGGGAAGTCGCCAGGCGTTGTGAAAGCCGAAGTCCGACGGCGACAAACATTGTTCGACGCGCGACAACGGCTGCTCAAGCTGCTCTGTGCCGAAGCCCTGCACATCCGATTGAATCTGCTGCCAGACCGGCGTCAGTTCCGTTTGCATCCAAGCCAGCATGTCGCGGTCCATGTCATCGCCCGGCACGATGGCAGAAAGCCGCGCGAGTCGTCGTTCAACGGTTTGTATATGATCGCGCCAAGTGAAACAGGCTTCGGCTGCGAAGGGCAGCCGTTCGGCTTCGGGGGTGAAGCGATGGTCGTTCACTGCGGAAAGGAAATCGGCGGCCTGCGATACCGCGGCAGCATTCACGTCTTCGATGCGGACGGCCCGGCCGGGGAGTTCTTCGAACAGTGCGCACGCCACCGCGTCATCACGGGCCCAGAGCACTGGGGTCCAAGCGAAGCGAAAATGATCGCAGAACTCACACCACGCGACTTCCGAGGCGAAGCGATCATGCCCGCCCGCGGGGTTGCGATAGTACTGCTTGAGGATGGCGGTCGTTTGATCGCTGGTGACGCGATAAACCCGGTTGTTGCGGCCTCCGGCGAGCGGCTCCAGCGAGACCAGCGTTCCCCGACCGCACGCGTTCAACAGCGACTGTGCGACCGGCTCCAGTGGAGTGATTGCCGATTCGTTCACGCGGAGGCCCCCGTGAGCAGCCCGGTCACCATCGCCCAATCTTCGAAACGCCCAATGTCTAATGGTAGAGCAGGGCGATGTCCGTGGGGATCAAACAGCACGCGCCGGACTCCGCCGGGGAAGTTCGCGTCGGTGAGCAACTCTGGGAGATCGTCAATAAACCAGTCGCAGCGCAGCGTCTGAATTCGCGCGAGTTTGGCGGCTTTCTCCGTTTCCAGAAACACGCACGACGAACCGCCAGATGTCGTCGAGTCGTGCAGAAATCCGTGCGTTTGTAGCCACTCCCGTGCGGCGGCGTGTAGGTCGTGAGCAGGCCCGGCGAACGGCGTGCGGCTTCGATGACTGACAACGTGGACCGTCCACCCGCTGTTGCGCAGATGCTGCAACGCGGTCAGGACCCCCGGAAACGGCGTCGCTTGCGTCATCAGCGGGCCGTAGACTTCGCCCTGCAGCTTGGTCCAGTCGGCTTCGCGACCGAGCCGCCGCAGTTCATCACGGACGCACTCTTTTCGACAGGGAACGTACGACGAAATCCAGCCGCGCTCACACGCCAGTCGCCAGAACAACTGGTCGTAGCAGACGATCGTGTTGTCCAAATCGATGCCGAGAATCATCGCTGCGCTTGCGTTACGGTGAAAGGTCGGGATGGAGCGCGATCAGCGGGCGTGCGGCTCGTCCCGCGGCGAGATCGTCCAGCGCCTGGTTGATCGCTGTCAACGAATAGCGATGCTGCAGGAAGGGGCCGCAATCGAGACGGCTGCTGCGGATCAGTCGCTGATACCGCGGGAAATCGCGTTCGGGGTGATTGTCGCCGCCCCATGTGCCCAGAATGCGCTTCCCCTGATTCAGCAGCCGCGGATCGAGCGCCCATGTTTCGCCGAAACGCGCATTGCCAGCGATCACGGCCACACCGCCCTGGGACCGCACGGCTTCGACCGCCTGCTGCATCACATCGGGGCGACCACTCGCTTCAATGGCGACATCGACACCGCCGGGACAGATCTTCAGCATCGATTCGACGACCGATTCCGTCGCCGCATTCACGAGGTATGTCGCCCCGATGTGATGCAGCAGGCGGTCGAAGCCGTGCGGTCC
>DASRYX010000273.1:0-4175 GCA_035686985.1 Planctomycetaceae bacterium
GGCTGTTCACGGATCGCGGACTGGATGACCGCTGGCGTCGCACCCTCGAAGACGCCGGCGTCCCGGTCACTATTGTCGAGTAATTTCCTGAGTCTTCATCGATGGCACAACTGATGGCTCCTGATCGTCGTGAAGTCGAAAACATCGTTCGCAGCGTGCTGGGCAAGCACTTTGGCTTACCTGCGGCGGCTGAGCCTGTGGCGCGCAATCCGCTCGTCGTGAATATCTCCGCGCGGCATGTGCACCTCACGCAGAAACACGTGGAAATCCTGTTCGGCAAGGGGGCGCAGCTCGAGCCGCAGAAGTGGCTTTATCAGGATGGCTACTACGCCGCAAAACAGACCGTCGCGGTGATCGGTCCCCGTCGCCGCATGCTGCCGGATGTCCGGGTGCTCGGTCCGTGTCGTAACGCCTCCCAGGTGGAACTCGCTTTCACCGATGGAATCTCGCTCGGGATTGATCTGCCCGTCCGGATCAGTGGCGATGTGAAGGGGACCGCCGGTTGCGTGTTGATGGGCCCGAAGGGCGTCGTCGAACTCGAACAAGGCGTCATCCGCGCCATGCGACACGTGCACATGGGCCCGGCGGACCTCGCGTATTACGGCGTGAAAAACGGCGACGCCCTGAATCTGCGCGTCGTGTCACCCCACTGCACCACCACATTGGAAGATGTGATCGTTCGCGCTGATCCCACCGTGAAATTGGAAGTTCACCTGGATACCGACGAAGGCAACGCGATCGACCTGGAACATGCCACGTCGGTGGAACTGACGGTTCCACACGGATGTGCCTGCAAACATTAGTTAGTCAAGAGCGGAGAGTCGAGAGTCTAGAGCCAGAGAAAGGCGTGCAATCGTGAACGCTTTTCGGTTTCAGAAGCTCGCGGATCGGACTTACGATTTCACGAGCACTTTTCCGGCGGATGAACGTTTCGGCCTAACCAGCCAAATGCGGCGAGCAGCCGTTTCGATTTCCTCGAATATTGCTGAAGGCTCAGGCAGATCATCAGACATTGAATTCAATCGCTTCATCGAAATCGCTTACGGCTCGCTGATGGAAGTCGTGTCGCAGGCGGTCCTGGCAAATCGCAGACGAATGCTCTCTGACGAGGACATGACAACAATTGTAACGGATGGTGAAGAACTCGCACGAATGATGAGCGGACTCAAAGCTAGCTTGCTGAAACAACCTTCTGGCTCTTGACTCTCGTCTCTGGACTCTTGACTTAAACAACCCCCTGTCTCAACGAAGGACACCTAGAAATGGCCGAACCGATGAAAGCGCTCGGGATGCTCGAAACCAAGGGACTTGTCTGCCTGATCGAAGGCGTGGACGCGATGCTGAAGTCTGCCAACGTGCAGATGGTCGGCTGGGAAAAGGTCGGCAGCGGCCTCGTAACGGCGTTCGTCGTCGGCGACGTCGCGGCGGTCAAGGCCGCGGTCGATGCCGGCGCCGGTGCCGCCAGCAAGATCGGTGAAGTCGTCAGCGTGCAGGTCATTCCCCGCCCGCACGAAGACATCGCCAGCGTCCTGCCGAAGCCGAAAGCCGGCTCCGCGAACGTTGGGTAGTCGAGAGTCCAGAGACAAGAGTCGAGAGCTAGACCGGATGGTCTCTGTCTCTTCTCTGTCCCTTAGCTCTTAACCATTCGCCCTTAGCCAACTGGTTTTTCATGCCTCAACGCAGTGCGAAGAAAGCGGTGCCGGTCAAACGCCCTGTGCGTTCGGCGGCGGCACGCACGCCGCGTGGAGCAGTGATCACGGCGGCGCCGCCGGTCGAAGCGGTGGTCAGTCCGCCTCTTGTTACTCATCCGCATTCTGTTGGAACGTCATTCACCATGAACGAAGCGATTGGATTACTCGAAACCAAGGGCCTCGTCGCCCAGATCGAAGCGGCGGACGCGATGCTGAAAGCGGCGAACGTCAGCCTGGTCAAGCAGGTGCAGATCGGCGGCGCGTACATCACCACCGTCATCCGCGGTGATGTGGGTTCGGTCCGCGCGGCGATCGACGCCGGCTCGGGTGCGGCCTCGCAAGTCGGAGAGCTCGTGTCAGCCCACGTGATCGCGCGGCCAGACAAGAGCCTGCTCGAATACTTTGTGTGAGTGGACTGTGGTTGGGTATTTGACACTTGATCCTCACCACTTGGCGTCTCCATGAAGATTCTTGTTGCGAATCTCGGCTCGACGAGCTTCAAGTACCGTTTGTTCGATCTCTCGGACGAGCGGCAGTTGGCGCGCGGGGGGATTGACCGTATCGGGCAGCCGCAGAGTCAGTGCTTTGTCGAGATCGGCTCGCATCGCGAAGAGGACACGCGCGGCGTCCCCGATCATGCGGCGGCGGTGAAGCTCTGTCTCGAGCAGCTCATGCATCCGCAATGGGGATGTTTGAAGTCCGCGGACGAGGTCGCTGCGATCGGGTTCAAAGCCGTGTTTGCGGGACGGCTGAGCGGGATTCGCATTGTCGATGAGGAACTTCTCACGGCAATGGAAGCCCTGTCGGATATCGCCCCGGCTCACAACCCGCCCTATGCCAAAGCGATGCGGCAGTTGCGGTCAGCGTTTCCGCAGATCCCGTTGGTCGCGGCGCTGGAGACGGCGTTCCACGAGACGATTTCGCCGGAGATCCGGGCCTACGCGGTCCCGTTTGAATGGCAGGAGCAATACGAAGTCCAGCGCTGGGGCTTTCACGGAGCGAGCCACCGCTACATCGGTCAGCGGATCGGTGAACTGCTCGGCCGGAAGGATCTGCGGGTGATCTCGTGCCACCTCGGCGGCAGCAATTCGCTGTGCGCGATGAAGGGCGGCGTGTCGCAGGCCAATAGCCTCGGCATGAGTCCGCAGACCGGGTTGTGCCACAACAACCGTGTTGGTGACTTCGACCCGTTCGCGTTGCCGGTGATCATGCGGGCGACGGGCAAGACGCTCGCGCAGATTCTCGAAGACCTGTCAAACAAGAGTGGCCTGCTCGGGATGAGCGGTCTCAGCGGCGATGTTCGCGACCTGGAAAACGCCGCCGCGAGTGGCAACGCCCGGGCTGACCTCGCGCTGAAAGTCTTCGTGCAGTCGATCCGCCAATACCTCGGGGCTTACCTGACGGTGCTCGGCGGCGCGGATGCGATCGTCTTCACCGGCGGCATCGGTGAAAACAGTGTGCGGATCCGCCGGGATGTCTGTGTGGGGATGGAATGGGCGGGTATCGAACTCGATCCGCAGAAGAATCAGTCTGTCGCTCGCGGCAGTGAATCGGCCCTCCAGTCCGCGAACAGCCGCACACAGATCTGGGTCGTGCCGACGAACGAAGAGATCGTGGTCGCCCGGCAGACGGCCGCAGCAATCAAGCAGAAGTAAGTCGGAAGGATTCGCACATGTTTTTGGCGCGTGTGACCGGCAGTGTGGTGGCGACTCAGAAAGCCGAAGCCATGATTGGGCAGAAGCTGCTGATCGTCGAGCCGTTGCGCGTGCAGGAAAAAGACCAGAAGTCGCTGATTGGCACCGGGCGGACGTTCATCACGGTGGACACCGTCGGCGCGGGGGAAGGGGAAGTGGTGCTAATCGTGCAGGGATCGAGCGCCCGCTTCACGCCGCAGACCAAACCGCTGCCGGTCGACTGCGCGATCATCGGAATTGTGGACTCGGTGCACCTCGGGGCATTGAACATCTTCGATGCAAAACAAGAAGCCGGGAAATGAATCACAACGCGGACCGTGTGATCCGCTGAACGCAAGCAAAATCGATTCGTCGATTGAACGATAAACGACGGACCACTGACAACGGACTGACAACAATGGCTCAACCGAACGCCGATACGATTCGCCAGGTCGTCGAAGAAGTCCTCGCCGCTTTGGGGAAGGCCCCGAAGTCGCAGGCCAAGCCCGTCGATGGCGACTGGGGCGTGTTCCAGTCGGTCGACCAGGCCGTCGCCGCCGCGACCGAAGGGTTCCACGCGCTGAGCAAAGCGCCGCTCGCCTCACGCACGACCGCCGTGCAGCTGGTGAAGGAAATCTGCGAGCGCGACGCTGTCGAGCTGGGCACGAAGGAACTTGAGGAAACGAAGATCGGCCGACTCGATCACAAGATCGAGAAGCTGCAGATTCTCAAACTCGTGCCGGGCGTCGAGTTCCTCAAGACCAACGCGATGACCGGCAGCAATGGCGTCTGCCTTGAAGAGTTCGCCCCG
>DASRYX010000274.1:0-8140 GCA_035686985.1 Planctomycetaceae bacterium
TTGCAGTGGGATGCCGAGCGACTGCCCTTCCGCGACGGCGATATCCGCGCCGCGTTCCCCCGGCCGCTTGAGTACACCAAGGCTGATTGGATCGAACGACACAATGCACAACGCGCCGTGCTGATGAGCCAACGCACTCACCGCGGCGACGTCTTCGAGCGCTCCGAGAAAGTTCGGATCCTGCACAACGATCGCCGCGGTCTGATCATCCACCAGTTTGGTCAGCGCGGCATGATCGGTCACACCATTGACGATGGGGACGACGCGGACTTCGGTGCCGAAGTGCAGCACGTGCGTTGACACCACCTGCACAGCTTCGGGATGGACACCGCCGCACAGGACGACATTGCCGCGACGATCAGCAGACCGCATCGCCATGGTGACGGCTTCGCTGATCGCCGAACCCCCTTCATAGAGGCTGGCATTCGAGACATCCATCCCGGTCAGTTCGCAGATCAGCGATTGATACTCGAAGAAGGCCTGAAGACTGCCCTGCGATGCTTCGGCCTGATAGGGCGTGTATGCCGTATAGAACTCGCCGCGACCCGTGACTTCATCCACCACGCTCGGGATGAAATGTTCGTACGCGCCGCCGCCGAGAAAACAGGTCCGCGCGGACGCCCCATCCGTGTCTGCGGCCAACTTCCGCACGTACTGTTCGAGTTCGATCTCGGTCAACGCCGGCGGCAGATTCAAGAGGCCGCGGTGCTGCAACGGAGCGGGAATCTGCTGCAGAAGAGCGTCGATCGACGGCACTCCGATGGTCTGCAACATCTCCCGTTGCTGGGCCGGGGTGCGGAACAAGTAGGCCATGACAAATCCAAGAAGGTCAAGAGTCGAGAGACGAGAGTCAAGAGCCCAATAATCCGACGCTAAGACGGTCTTTTTCAGGCGAAGCGACCAGCCGAAAGTTCTGTTTGGCTCTTGACTCTCGACTCTCCGCTCTCGACTGTCTCAATGCGATTCGCTCTCGCAGTGGGCCTGATATGCCGCGGCGTCCAGCAGACCATCCACTTCCGCGGGGTTGGCCATCTTCACCTTGATCATCCACGCTTTCGCATGCGGATCCTGCTGCAACCATTCGAGGTTGTCCGCAAGCGGCGTGTTGACCTCGGTCACGGTCCCCGTCACCGGCGAATAGAGATCGCTGACGTGCTTCACGCTTTCGATTTCACCGAATGATTCACCCTGCGCGACCTTTTTCCCCGGCTTGGGCAGATCGACGAAGACCAGGTCGCTGAGCAGCTTCACAGCGAAATCCGTGATCCCGATGGTCGCGGTATCGCCATCGACGGCGACCCATTCATGCGTCTTGGCGAAGCGCGAGGGCTGAGAACTCAAGATCCGACTCCTTCCGGAAGAATGTCGTTTAAAACTCCGGAGAACGAAGTTCCTGTTGAGCCATCGCGGTGAAACCTGCTGGGAAACACGCGCGGCTCAGACGGATTATCGTCTTCCCGGCAAATGCGCTGGCAGTGTACGGATTCGGCTAGGGCTCCGTCGACCGTACCGGCGCCGGCGAACAAGTAGAAGTGCAACCATTCATCGCCTCCACCTGGGCGATTTTCTCCAGCCGCCGCGCGTGACGGCCGCCCTCGAAGTCGGTCGTCAGCCAGATTTCAACCATGCGGCTGACCAGCCGCTCGCCGAGCAGGTCAGCGGAGAGACACAGCACGTTGGCGTCGTTATGTCGGCGGCTCATCTCGGCGGTGAGATCGTCGTGGGCAGGGACCGCCCGGACGCCGCAGAATTTATTCGCGACGATGCACATGCCCATCCCGGTCCCGCAGATGAGAATCCCGCGGTCGATCTCATGCGTTGCCACCGCCTGCGCCACTCGGGCGGCGAAGTCGGGATAATCGACGTTCTCCCCGGATTGCGGGCCGTAATCGAGCGGCTCGTGTCCCAATTGGGCCACTTGCTCGAGGATTTTCGCCTTCACCTGGTATCCGCGGTGATCACTCGCAACGGCGATTTTCATGGCGTGGGTTTCATCTCCGGCACGATCCGTTCGGCGAGCGCCTCGACGAATCGCTCGATTTCCTGCTTACAGGATTCATACGCGGCCCGCCCCGCTCCGATCGGGTCGGACACGTCTGCGTTTTCGGGAGACAGCAACTGAACCCGGTCGGACAAGTCCGGCCGTTCACTCAGGATCGCCTGTCGATGCGATCGCGTCATTGTATAAATTCGATCCGCCTGACCCAGCAGACGCTCGGTCAGGGGCTGGCTTTCATGTCCCCGCAAATCGATGTCGTGAGCCGCGAGGATCTCCACGCCTTCGCGAGCCGCCGGAGCGCCGACCGCCGCAGAGATTCCCGCTGAGAGGACAATATAACCCCGATCGACGAGGTCGTCGTCAGCGCAGGCTAACCTTCTGGAAAGGGCACGGCGGAAAAGCGCCTCGGCCATCGGACTGCGACAGGTGTTTCCCGTACACACAAACAGAATGATTTCACTCACCATCCGCTGGATCGTGCGTTCACTCACGACGCCCAGGCTGCGGACGGACCACTCCTCGCCCCGGAAACGGATGTCGGTCGTCGGCTCGCCATAGCGGGTCGGACCATCGTCGATCACGAGGCTCGCCAGTTCGCCAACGGCGGATGCGGCTTCCGCCGCCGTTCGCCAGCCGGTCGCCATCGCAGCATCAGCCACGGCAACGAGTGGCGCGGGTAATAACCGCTGAATTTCATGCCAGACGGCGTGAGCGGGAACCCGAATTCCGATGCCCCGATCGCCGGTCGTCAACGCGGACCGCGTTCCTTCCGGCAGACGGCTCCACAAACCGCCCAGACCGGATTCCGGAAACGAAAGCACCAGCGGACCCGGCCAGCAACGCAACGCCAACTTCCGGGCGATGGCCGGGGTGTGTTGCAGATAGTCGCGGGCTTCGTCCCAGCCCTTGACCGCCAGCACGGTCTCGCCGAATGTTCGAACCGATTCTGCGGCAGCGGGTTGCAGCGCCGCGGCGGCCACGGTGTAGAACGTTTCCGTGGGCAGGACCACGAGGCGGCCCTGAGACAGTTCCTCACACGCCCGATGGATCACGTCGCGGGGATCGTCGGCTCGCCGCAAATCGAGGATCTCGGGCATGAGACGACATCCGCACGGGTTGTAGGGGGGTGGATCGACGGAACGCCGTCGCCGCTGAGTGACTCGATTCACCAGAATCGAGGGAGGAAAACGTCTTCCCATTCAGGCGACGTGCTGACCGCCCACGCTTCCCCGCGTTCAGTAGTTTATCTCCGCGCTTTCCGGACTGCAAGCGCGTGGTGAGGCGCAACCGATCGCAACCTCAAATCCGGCAAAGAGTTTCGATCAGGCGACTTTTATTAATCGGGAGGGTTAGCCCGCAGCGTTCAGAGGTAAGGATGCGGATGATACCGGTCGCGCTGCCAGTCTTTCGCGAGGCTCACCAGCGTGTCGAGCACCTTCCGGTCGGGGCTGCACGCGACGATTCCCGGCAGCCGCAGCATGTCCGCACGATCGTCCAGCCAGGTTTCGCGGAAATGGACCGCCTCGCCGTTGTGCACCCACACGGCATCGCCCCCGAGCAACCGTGCGAGCTGCAGCGATACGGGAAAATCGTACACATTCGGAGAGTGAATCAACGACCCGCCGAACGTTCCCTGCGCCATCAGTTCGTAGATGCTGCCGGGCATGTCGTCCGAGGCCACGCCTTTCAATCCCGCCGCGGTGACCTGCCGGGCGGCTTCGGCTTCGCGGTGCTGGAACCCGATGATGTAGATGCTGTTGCTCCGCGGCGACGAAGCATCAAACGTCGGCAGCGACCGCACGGCATCGACCGCCGGTCGCGACGGGTCATCCGGACCGCACGCGATCCGGCCCTCGTGCGCTTCCACCCACCAGCCGGGTTCGTCTTTCTCCGGAATGTAGACCAGCGAATACAACACATCGGTCGCGTTCCGCAGGTGCAGCATCACGGCGTAGCCGTTGCCGGTCCGGTCGCGGTATTGCTTGGTTCCATCAATGGGATCGAGCGCCAGGACCAGTTCCGATTCCTCCGGAAACCGCGCGAGATCGCCCGTCGACTCCTCGGCTTCGATGCGACAGTACCGGAAGATGGGGTCGGTATCCCGCAGCGCGGCGACGAGCAATTCCTGAATCGTAAGGTCGGCGAGCGTGAGCGCATCGGTCGACGCACTGCCGGATTGTTTGCCGGTCAGCGCGATGTTATGTCCGCGCAGACGTTTAGCAATCGCCCCCGCCCACCGCATCACCGGCGGCATCTGCACCGACAACGCGGTGACGACGAATTCAGGATCCAACATTTTTTCCTACCTCCAGGCGAGCGGGGGAACGTCAGTCCCCTCGGTGATGATTTCGACTGAATGTACCGCCTTCGCGAGCGGACAGCGACCGAGAGAACCACCTCGGCCGGGCGGGAGTAGCTAGGTGCTGGCGATGGATTTCTGTGACGCCGAATCGATGAGATCAGGGGCCACGACCCTCCATCATGACTTCACCCGTCGGTGACGTTCGGCGAACAGTAAAATCATCTGTTTTGCCGCTCCAGATCCATTCATATCGCCAGATGCGGCTGATATCGATCTGCGGATAATCGTGCAGCCTAGCGACCTGCTCGGCCTTGGGAAAGCTCCTGGACGGCCCGGCCATCGTCGCCATGACTTTGGCATCCGCTTCAGCGGCGACGACTTCCACGCGGCCATCGGCCATCAGACACTGCGTGATCTTGCGAGGTCTGCAGCCGAAGCCGTCGAGATTGGTCATGAAACCGAGCGTGACATCGCGCCACGCATAGGGAAAACCGACAGGGATGTGGTTTCCCAGCGCATCGGCCACGAGTAACTGATCGGGATCAACTCCGCGCCGCAATGAAGTCGAACTGTTGCGGTAAAAAATCCCTTGGCTGCCCGCGTAATGATTGAAGACTAGGCCATCCTTTCGTCGACCGGGACTGACGCTGGGATTCGTGTAGATGTGCGATTGCTGCTTAACAAAATCGCGGAACAAGTCCACCTGCCGTGGATCGTCCCATGGCACATTAAAGTCAACCATGTTGTACCAGGGCGACGCGTCGAGATACGGGGCGATAGAAGAAGTCCAGCAGTGAAATGCCACCCCATCGCTATTGAAGACGCCACCGGGTGGAAAGCAATGAAAGTTGTCGTGGTAGTTGTGAAGTGCCAGTCCAATTTGCTTCAGATTGTTGTGAGATTGCGTTCGCCGCGCCGCTTCCCGTGCCTGTTGAATCGCCGGGGCCACCAAGGCGATTGCCACCATGAAGACGAGCGTCACGGTGATCACAAACCCGCGCGAGCACCCCTGCGGAGTCGTGTTCAAATCAGTCATGGCGGCTGCCTCCATCGTCCTCTTCAGAAACCGTTCTTGCTTGCCCCGATCGCTCATCGTACCCTTGACGTATAAGGTCGCGATCAGAATTCCAGAGAACGAACATGTCGACCGCAAGCATTTCCATCGAAGTCGATGAAGATATGGCCCGAGCATTTGCCGGAGCGTCTGCAGAGCAACGGCGGAAGCTGGAATTCCTGCTGGGATTGCGCCTTCGCGAACTCACGAATCCGTCTGCCCGACCGCTGGCTGAGGTGATGGAGAACATCGGAGCGCGGGCGGCAGCGCGAGGACTTACACCGGAAGTTCTGGAGTCGCTGTTGCATGGCGAATGAACTGCGGGTGGTGATCGACACGAATGTCTGCATCAGCGCAGTCCTTTTGCCCCGCTCAGTTCCCCGGCAGGCGTTCGATCTGGCAGTTCAATCTGGTCGACTACTGGTTTCTGCCGCAACGGTTGCTGAACTCGATGAAGTTCTCCGTCGACCGAAGTTCGATCGTTACCTTCTTGAAGAAGAACGACTCGAATTTCTGGCTGCCTTAGTCGCTGAAGCGGATTGGATGGAAATTTCGACTGCCATCACTGCCTGTCGTGATCCAAAAGACAACAAGTTTTTGGAACTCGCAGTCAGTGGTCTCGCAACCCACATCATCACAGGTGATGAAGACTTGCTGGTGATGAACCCCTTTGAGGGAATCGCGGTTGTTCGCCCGCAAAAATTCATACAGACGTTTCCCGGCGACTGACCGCCGATTCATTGCGAACGGGGATTCCGCAGGAAATACAGTCGGCCGTCTTCGGCGCCGATGAGGAGGTCGCGCACGCCGTTGCCGTCCCAGTCGACGGTGGTGGGGCTGGTGTCGTGGCCTTCGATGTTGCGGTCGCTGACGTTCTCCGGGGCGGCGAAGAGCCAGCCGCTGCGGGTGCGGTCGAGTTGCCGGTGGAACGCGGAGTTCTGGCTGTTCGCGAGAATATCCAGCTTGCCGTCGCCGTCCCAATCGAAGACGCACAACTTGCGGCGACCACTGCGGCCGCCCAGTCCCGGATTGAACCGCAACGGCTGCCCCTCTTTATCCAGCAGCACGCGCTTCGGCGGTGACAGGAACCCGCCCATCGACAGCGGCTGACGCTCCCAGAAGGCGAGAAAACCTTCGTGATCCAGCATCACGAGATCGGGGCGACCGTCGTTGTTCCAGTCGGTGACGACCGGCGTCGTGCGCCATTGCGTGGTGAGTTCGCCGGTCGTCGGCGTGAACCACACCCATGCGGGTTTCGGAGGGAGGTTCGGCCAATCGACCTGGATGAGTTCCGCCTGTGCGAGTTTCGGCCGCGTTTTGGTGCCGATGTTTTTGAGCCACATCACGCGGCCCCAGATGCTGTTGAGCACGATGTCGAGATCGCCGTCCATGTCCCAATCGGCGACGCTCTGCGTGCTGTACCCCCACTTGGCTTCCGCGGGGCCCTGGATCGATCCGTTCGGTCCCGCCATGATGCGGAACGGTTCGTCATTCACGGTGAGTTTCACCGCGGCGGCGAACTTCGGCTCGGCGACTTTCGGCCCGCTGAGATTCTCGAAGAACAGGAGGTAACCCGCCGTGTTGCCGCAGACGATGTCATCGTCGCCGTCGCCATCCCAATCGCAACCGATCGGCGTCGCAAGCGCCCCCGCATCGATCTGATCGGCTTCCTGCTGCAGATAGAACGGCGGCAGAAACACCGGCATGCCCTCGCGGATGTCGCCGGAGTGTTCCAGCAGCGCGACGCGGCCGTCTTCATCACCGACGAGGAGATCGATGTCGCCGTCGCCGTCCCAGTCGACCGCGTGCGGCACCACCATCTGCAGGTCCATCGTCACCGGCAGTTTCACACCATCGGCGTACTTCGGTTCGGTGCGCGAGCCGATGTTGTGGTAGTACGTGAAGCCATCGAGGAACTCGCCGCAGAGGAGATCGAGATCGCCATCACCATCGTAATCCGCGAACTGCGGCGTCGGGGCTCCGTAGGTTTCGACGGACGTGCTGCCCGCCATGATGGGCACCGGCTGCGCATACTTCGGCGCGTCATCGGTGCCATCGTTTTTCAACCAGAAGACCTGCCCGCGCAGTTTGCCGCCGTGCCAGACGCCGCGGCTGTCGTACTTCTTCCACCAGTCATTCGTATCGAAAGAGCCAAAATTGTCCCAGCTATCGTGTCCGACGATCAGGTCATGTTTGCCGTCGCCGTTGTAATCCACGATGTGCCAGGTGTTCGAGCGAAGATACTTGATCGGCGCGACGCGATCGCGCGGATAGAGATCGCGCCTGGTGGTCCAGTCCCCTTGTTGAAAGTTCGGATACTCGCGCTGACTGCCGAGCATCCGCGGCTGGCCGTTGACCCAGGATAGCGTGAGATAACTCGGAGCCGGACCGCCCCATTTCCGCGGCGGCTTGAAGACCGGATGTTTTTCGCCCTTGGGACCGGGATTCTCGAAAATCCACACGCCGTTTTGCGGTTTGTCGGGACAACCGACGATCAGGTCGAGATCGCCATCGTTGTCATGATCGAAGGCGACCGGGAAGGCCCACAGGCCGACGCTGAGATCGACCTTTAGTCCCGGATGGTTGTAACGAATCGGTGACAACGTCTCCTCGGCGGAAACACATGCCGATATCGAGAACACGAGGGCGAAGACGAGAGAGCGCACGGCAAGTCCTCGGAGGCAGTGAATCACAGAACCGGACTGTGTTTACTGTTGCTTGTCTTTCTCTAAGGTTCAACCGCACAGCGACCGGGTGGCCGGGGCTGGAGTGTACTCGCGAAGCC
>DASRYX010000275.1:0-7554 GCA_035686985.1 Planctomycetaceae bacterium
ATCGAACGGTTCGATACGCCGAGCGCGTGTGCCGCCGCGGCGACGTTCATTGATGACCTATCGAACTGGTACATCCGCCGCAATCGAAAACGCTTCTGGCGCTCGAAAGACGCGAGCGATCAGGACAAACTCGCGGCGTACCAGACGTTGTACACGGTACTGGTGACGCTGACGAAACTGCTCGCGCCGTTCACGCCGTTCCTTTCAGAACGCATGTATCAGAATCTGGTGCAATCCGAAGAGACCCACGGTTCAGAAACCGTGGGCTTCCCGGCGTCTGTGCATTTGTGTGATTACCCGACAGCGGATGCTGCGTGGCAGGATGTGGCGCTGCTCGAACCGATGCAGACGGCGCAGCGCGTGGTCCGGTTGGCGCATCGGCTGCGAGAGGAAATCAATCAGCGCGTGCGGCAACCGCTGGCGGAAGTGCGCGTGTCGTCGCCGTCCGCGGCGAAGCTCGAACAGGTGGCGGCGCTGGCAGATGTCATCTGCGATGAGCTGAATATCAAGAAGGCGGTCCCGTGCGATAGCCTGCGGGACATCGTCGCCTATAAGTACCGGGCGAACCCGGCGTCGCTCGGCAAGAAGCATGGCAAACTGCTCGGCAAGCTGCGAGAGTTAATCCCCACGCTTCCCGCCGCGATGTTGGCTCCGTTGCGCGACGGCCAGTCGGTGACGATTCAAGTCGATGCGGAGTCGATTGAACTCGTGCCGGAGGATGTGAGCCTGTCGGTCGAAAACGCCGCCGGGTGGGCGAGTGCCGCGGATGGGGACATCGAAATCGCCCTGTCGACGGCCCTCACCCCCGCCCTGCTCCGCGAAGGCATGGCCCGCGACTTTGTCCGGCACATCCAGCAACTGCGCAAGGACGCCAACCTCGAAATCGAGCAACACATCCGTGTGATGTATTCGACGACGGACGCCGAAGTGCTGGAAACTGTGAAAGAATGGTCGGACTATGTCCGTGGAGAAACGCTCGCGGACGCGCTGGTGGCAGGGGATGTCGCGGACGCGAAGTCGGTGAATGTCGGCGAGGCAACGGTGAAGTTGGCAATCGCGACGTGATCATCAAAACCCGCCGCCGATGCGGAGCATCGCGGTGCTGGGCAGATCCATGTCGCCGACGCCGCTTTGGTATTCGAGACTGCGGTTGAAGGTCCAGCCGAGTTCCACGCGCGGCGAGAAGCCTTTCGTGCGTTTGATTTCGTAACCGACGTACATCCGCAGGGCGCTGTAGGTGACGACGTCGCGCACGAGGCCGGGGCGTTCGATCGCGTAGGTGTTGCCGCCGAATTCGCCGCCGAGGTACGCCCATTTGGTGAGCGAGTCATCGCAGTACATTTTCCGCATGATGCGCGGCCGCGGGAACAGCACTTCGACTTTCCAGTCGTCTGTCGGCGTCCAGATGGCGCCGACGGCGGGCATCGCTTTGATGTCGTCGCGGTCGAGGTAGATCGCCCCGAACGCCCATTGCCATTCGGGGGACGCCGTGTAGAGGGCAATCGCGCGGCCGGTCACGCGGAAGGCGTCGGACGACAGATTGTCGTAGTCCGTGTACAGCGACGGGCTGACCGCGATGTCGGACGACCAGCGCTCGTTCCACTTTTTCAGCCAGCGGAACTCGATCCAGTTGTCATAAAGTCGCGCCGGCAAATCGGTGCTGATCGGGCCATTGATCGCATGCGTCGAATACCCCGGCGTGATGAGCAGTCCCTGCACATACGGGAAATACAGCGTAAAGCGGCCGTCGAGGTCGGTCATTCCCACGTCTTCGCCGCTGCCCGAGTTCCACGTCAGCGTGAGCTGCGGGCTCACCGGAATGACCCACGGCAGGTCTCCCGTGGGTTCGACCGATGCGGGCGGCCCGGTGGGAGCCGTCAGCGGCGGGACGAGCGCATCGATCGGTGCGGGCATATCGCCGGACAACGGTTCGTTCTGCGGCTCATACATCAGCGCGTTGTTGTTAGCCGTCCGCAGCAGCGGTACAGATTCAAACGATTCGTCCTCGGTTTCGAACAGATCGTATGCGGCCGCGCGCGAGGTCTCGGGGTACTCCGAGTGCGCGACGAGCGACATCGAGGAAGATTGTCCCCACGCGACGATGTCGCAGGCGGTCATAACGGCGAGGAACAGCCAAGTGCGCGCGGGCATCATCGACTCAGCGGAAATAGCGGAAGCGTGAGGGTCAAGATATTCCGCCGTCAAGACGTCTTCGTCAAGAGGATGGCCGCCGCTGCCGAGACTCCCCTAGTCCCCTTTCTCCATCTTTGCTAGAACCGCCACGCAGATCGGCAGAAACTGCCGATTCGGGTGGGCTCTTCCGGGGAATGATGACCATATCCATGTTACGAGTGCATCACGACGAACTGCCGCCGTTGCCTGTTACGCACGGCAATCTGCTGGATTTTCCCGCTGATCCGTTGGCGTGCATGCGGAAGCTGCAGCAGCAACACGGTTCCGTCGCGGCGTTGTCGCAGGACGGCGCGAAACTTTACTTCGTGTTTGGGCCGGAGCTCAATCACCAGGTTCTGAGTGACAGCCAGACCTTTCATTCCCGGTTCTTTGCGATTCGTGGCTCGAAGAATTCCGCTCAACGACGGTTGACGTCCGGGCTGTTGAGCATGAACGGTGAGGAGCACAAACGGCATCGCCGGATGGTGATGGATGCGTTTCTCAAGAAGGCCATTCAGGGGTATCTCCCCGCGATCCGGTTGCACACCGAGCAGATGCTCGCCGACTGGCAATCCGGCAAAGAGCGCGATATCTCGCGCGACATGACCGAGTTCATGCTGCGCCTGACGAGTAGCATTCTCTTCGGCATGGACAATCCCGACCTGGCGTATCGCATTGGCCGGATGATTGATCACTGGGTCCATCTTAATCACGAACTCGGCATGGGGGCGTTCATTTCCTCGCCCGAGATTTCTGGCCGGTACAGCGAACTGCTGGAGTTTGCGGCGGAACTGGAGACGCAGATTGGCGAGTTGATTCAGCAGCGCCGCACGACAACGGGCGGTCCGGATGTCCTCTCCATGATTCTTCAGGCGCATGACGAACAGGGCAGCGTCGGCCCGGATCAACTGCTCGGACAGGCCGCACTGATCTTCGCCGCGGCACATCTTACGACGGCGCATTCGCTGGCCTGGACCCTTTTTCTCATCGCTCAGCATCCATCGCAGATGGCCCCGTTGCATGCGGAACTGCGGGCTAATCTTTCCGGGGGGTTCCCGACTCTCGAAGCTGCCGAGCGATTGCCGGTGATGGAACGGATCATCAAGGAAAGCATGCGGGTGTTGCCCGCGTCGTCGTATTCGCAGCGGATCACGACGCAACCGGTTCAGTTGGGGCCGTTCCAGTTGCCGTGCGCGGCGGGCGTGATTTTCAGCCAGTTCATCACGCACCACCTCCCGGAGCTTTATCCGGACCCGGAGGCGTTCCAACCGGAGCGCTGGGAGAGCCTGAATCCGTCACCGTATGCATACCTGCCGTTCGGTGCCGGCCCCCGCATGTGCATCGGCGGACCGCTGGCGATGCTGATTCTGAAGACCGTCGTGCCCACGATCCTGCAGCGGTTCAAGCTGACCTCGGTGCCCTATTCCGAAGTCAGCGGGAAAGTGATTTCGACGATGCTGTCGCCGACGTGCCCGATTCAAATGCGGATCGACCCGCAGGACGGAACGTTCGAGGCGAAGCCGGTTGTCGGAAACATTCACACGTTGGTGACGTTGACCGAATCCGAACGCCGGATGCGCCGCGCGGCATAGCCGTCGTGAGTCCGCGGGGGTTTCGGTAAGATGATCAATGAGTCATCGTCTGCAAGCACCCCGGCCGTCAAGATTGCATCTCGTGAGTGAACCCGCCAGCGCCGTTGAGTCTGAATTTGGTGTCCCCATTCCCGGTACGATTCTTCCAGAGGAGCAATGGGCGCGGACGGCGATCAAGCGATTGCCGCCTCCGGGACCGTTAGATTTCACGGCGATCTTTGGTCGCACCGCGCCGGTGGTTCTCGATCTCGGTTGTGGCAACGGCCGGTCCACGTTGACGAGCGCCCTTGCGCGGCCGGAGATGGATCACTTCGCGGTCGACATTCTTCCGGTCGTGATCCGCTACTTCACCCGGCGGGCGAATCAACGCGGGCTGCACAATGTGCGCATCGCGGTCATCGGCGGCCGCGAGCTGCTCCGCGATTACATCGCTGCGGGCAGCGTAGCAGAGATTCACTGCTATCACCCGCAGCCCTATTACGATCGCCGCGAGATCCACAAACGGCTGATTGTCCCGGAGTTTCTCGCCCTCGTGCATCGCGCGTTGCAGCCGGGCGGACGATTCGTCGTGCAGACCGACAACCCGGCGTACGCAAAGTATATGCAGTCAATCCTGCCCTCGTTCTTCGTTGTGGAAGAGCACCCACAGCGCTGGCCGGATGCTCCCCAAGGTCGCACGCGGCGGGAGATTCTCGCCCTACAGCAAGGCCTGCCTGTGTTCCGTGCGAAATGCCGCCGCCGTGATGAACTCACGGAGGCGAACCTCGATGTTGCGGTCGAGTCCCTGCCGCGGGCCACTTTCGACGCCGATCGCCGTTTGCAGAAATACGATCGACTGGAATCCGGCGAATCAGCGCCCTCAACCGGCCCATCGCCGCGCCGGCGAAGGTCCCGTTAACTAAACGGTCCGGCGAACCGGCCCCATGTGCCGGTGTAGACGATGTCCGTCAGCGGCTTCCGCACCCGGGCTCCGAGTTCGCGCTGCTGCAGCCCCTCATCGAGCCCGGAGAGATCGTCCGCCTGATACCCGATGGCAATGGCGGCGACGGGATCAATGGACGCGGGAATCTGAAACAATTCGCGCGCGGCGAGCGGATCAAATCCCGCCATCGGGTGACACGCGATCCCCTGCGACTGCGCCTGCAGGAACAGATTCTGTGTGGCGAGGCCGACATCATGATAAGCGTGTCGATTCGGTTTACCGTTCCTCGCGAAATCGAGCTTCGCGCACGAAATCGCCAGGCAATAGGCCCGCTTCGCCCACACGCGATTGGCTTCCACGAGGCAACTCGCCATCCGCTGAAATTCGTGCGGCTGATCCTGCGTGGCGACCAGAAAAACCCACGGCTGCTCGTTGTACGACGACGGCGCCCACCGCGCGGCTTTGAAGAGACTGCCAAGAATTTCCGCCGGAATCCGCTTGTCGCTGAACGCGAGCGGACTCCACCGTTCGCGGATCAGTTCCTGCAACGGAAACGACGATTCAACAGGCTTTCGCATCGGACTCACCTTGCGGAATGAAACCCTTCGACATCACGGATGTCAGCTGATTATGGACTTCTTATTCCTTCAGGTCGATATCGAGAGTGGTCGGCTGCTTGGTTACGGTATGCGAGATTCCTGATGTCCCCTCGTTGTCATACTTTTTCGGAATCAGGCTCTTCGGAGGCGGAGCCGGGGGACCTTCCTTGTACTGCGCTTGTTCTTCTTCATGGCTGAGGGTGACGGCTTTTCCGGCAGGTGCCGGTGTCTTCGCATCTGTCTTGATGACTTTGATCCTGTATTCGCCTTCCTGCGCGCCGTCTTTAGCCTGATACGTTCCAATCGAGTATTTCCCGGACGTGTCGGTGATTCCGGTTGCTCCCTGACCACCCTGCTTGGTCGGCACAAAAATCACCTGCGCCCCTTCCAGTGGCTCGCTTTTCCATTTCACCGTTCCAGTGACCGGATAGGTGGGAGGGCGGACCGGTCCCTTCGAACAGCCGCAGAAGAGAGCGATCGACATGATTCCTGTGATTCCGCAGCAACGGACAGCACGCCTCATGGTCAATTCCTTTGGTGCAGTAGCTTTCTGTGGGGTGACAGAAACGCTCGCAGCGGTCGCGCTCAATGTCGCGCCGCTGCGGCGAAAAGAAGGCTTGCACCCGTTCTCGGTGCGCAGCCGTTTGAATCATGCATGAGCCATTCGAAGAGATTGGCGTTATTCAACGCCACCGCGTGATTCACCACCCTGAACGGTTCCCATTGCTCCCCAGACACCATAGGTGCTTTGTCCCGTTGTGTTTGGCGCGCCTGCGGCATTTCCGGCGTCGATGTTGTCGCTAATGAAGCGCACCGTTCCGTCACCAAACAGGCAGTGCACACCACCGGTGTGGCGGCTGTTCGGCGGAAGAACGCTGATGTTTTGGTCGCCGAAGTTCCCTGAGCCGGTTTCTGCGCAGGCCGGCGAGTTTGGTCCCAGCACTGTGTTGAAGGCCCCCAGCGTCGCCGGCCCGTCAATCCAGTTGATGCCACGGCGTCCGCGAACATTCGTCCCGGCCACATAAAACTGACCGCTCACGGTGGACCGGCAGACGGCCGGTGAAGTCCCGACGCCGGCCGTCATCGCGAGCGCCAGTCGATATTCCGTGTCGTTCGTCCCTGCCGTATTTCCGACATCCGGACCGGCTGGAACGGGCAAGTTCGAGCAGATTTCGCTCATCATCACGGTATTGCTGGTGCCGTCAATCACATCAGCCATCGTCCGCCAGAACATGTTGCCGAACATACCGCGCGTATTGCCGAGAGAATTGATGTTGGCGACGGTGTCGCCGACACTCACGACGTAACTATGGCCTTTAATGCCAAGGCGTGCGCCCGGGTCGGAGGGACAGCGCCACGCCGAAGGCGTAATGTCCCACACCGCCCAGCCCTGATCACCGCGAGGTCCTCCCGGCGCATTACTGGCATCACCGGCTTGAATGGCGTTGTACATCGGGGCCTGATCCATATACGGCAGCATCGCGATGAAGGCCGTAATGCGCTGGCCGTTATGACACCGATTGGCAATCGGACACGTCCCGCCAGTGGTTCCATAACGCCGCGAAGGGAACCGGTTGAAAGTGTCATGATAGTTGTGCAGTGCCAGGCCGAACTGCTTGAGATGGTTGCGGCACTGCGTCCGTCGGGCGGCTTCCCGTGCCTGCTGGACCGCAGGCAGCAACAGCGCGATCAGGATGGCGATGATGGCGATCACCACCAATAGTTCAATCAACGTGAATCCACGAGCACGAATGGATCGAGAGACCATGATGACCTCCGGACAAGAAGTGAGAACGATGCTGATGAGGCGTCGAACGACGCAGCCTGGAATCAGGTTCGTTTAAGGTAGCCGTCCCTTACGACTTTGAGAAGAATTTTGTCTAAGAAAGACGTGGAAAAGACGGCCTGTCTGGAGAGTATCGTATTACTGGACTAATACAGGCGACACCGAACGCGTCGTCATTTCGCCCAGTCAGGCTGTGCGCGTGCGAGCGCTTCCCTAAGCGACGTTTCTCAGCACAGCCCAATCAAGCGGGCTGCCAACTCGCACGGCTCACGGAGCCGTGGCACACAAGAAGATTGCCTCCCCCCAAGCCGCCCGCGAACGTCCCCACGCTCCGTGTGCCACGGCTGTGTCAGCCGTGCGGGCGCTTCACAAAGCGATATTTACTCAACCAGCGGCATCCGGCTGATTATCGATTGTGTCTGATTCACTATCAGTAGTCTCACCTGCGTAATCAGTTGTCTCATCAACCGCTGGGGCAGTGTG
>DASRYX010000276.1:0-1761 GCA_035686985.1 Planctomycetaceae bacterium
CCATAAGTTCGATCCGATCTCGCAAGCCGACTACTACGGACTGTACGGCGTCTTGCGCAGTACGGAAGAACCACTCGTCGCCCCCGCGCTGGGAGCCCGCCCGTTGCATGAAGAGAGCGAGTTTTTCGAGCAGGAACTGGCACGACGCCGAGCCCATCTCGATGAATTTGTCCGCAGCAAGCACGCTGCAATGGTGAAGGGCGCCCGCACGCGGATTGCGGAATATTTGCTCGCCGCACTCGCCGCGGATGATGTTCCGCCCACCGATGACTTCATGTTGATAGCCGATCCGGACGATCTTAACCCGGCGATGATCGTGCGGTATGAAGCGTATCTCGATCGGTGGAAGACCGACTTTCACCCCGTGTGGTCGCTGTGGTGGCGCTTCGCGAAATTGCCCGAGGCGCAATTCCCCGAACAGTCCAAAGTTGTGTGTGAGGAACTGCTCGCGCAACCGGCGGGACTGCATCCGTTGCTGATCGAACGGCTCACCGCGGCGCCGCCGACGACCCGAGCAGAACTCGCGCAGCGCTTTCATGACGCGCTCAAGTCGGTCCACGAAGAATGGGAACAGTTGCCTCACCGCGATGATTCCGAGGCGACGCTACCTGACTCGCAACGGGAAAGCTTGCGACAGGAACTTTACGGGCCGAATGCACCAGCGAATGTGCCGCTGGTGTTTGGCTGGGGATTTCTGTCGCTGCTGCCGGACCGGGCGGCTCAGGGGGAGTTTCAACGTCGCCTGAAAGAAGTGGAGCAATGGCTGATCACGGGGCCGACCGCACCGGCGCGGGCGATGGCACTACAGGAATCCACACCGTTTTCGCCGCGTCTGTTCCTGCGAGGGAACCCGTCGCGACCCGGAAATGAAGTGCCGCGTGGTTGGCTGCGCACGTTTGATTTCGGCGGGGAATTTCACGAAGGAAGCGGGCGCCGCGAATGGGCCGCCACCTTGGTGAGCGAGCGTAACCCGCTTACGGCGCGCGTGATCGTCAACCGTGTCTGGCAGGCTCACTTCGGCACCGGTCTTGTGCGCACGCCCGCGGACTTCGGCCTCCGCAGCGATCCGCCAACGCATCCGGAACTGCTCGATTACCTCGCGACCGAGTTCATACGTCACGACTGGTCACTGAAATGGCTGCATCGCTTCCTGCTGACGTCGACGACGTTTCAACAATCCAGCACGTCCGCGACGTCATCGCAGCAGGATCCGGACAACCGCTGGCTCGCGCGGTTTGCCCGCCGTCGGCTCGAACTCGAGACTTGGCGCGACAGTATTCTGGCGGCCGCCGATGGTCTGGATGACCGTCTCGGCGGCCCCTCGGTGTCGCTCTGGGTGAATCATTGGCAACCGCGGCGGAGCGTGTACGCCTACATTGACCGCCAGGATTTGCCGAATCTGTTCAGCGTGTTTGATTTCCCCGCCCCCGCCGCGACCAGTGCCCACCGCGATACCACCACGATTGCCCCGCAGGCGCTGTATCAGTTGAACGGCCCCTTGCTGCTCCAAGCCGCCGAACGCATCTGGCAGCGACGGGAACTCCAGCAGGCGGCCGATCGCAGCCGACGCATTGACGCACTGTGCCACTGTCTCTACGCTCGTGCCGCAACGCCGCAGGAGCAAACGTTGTTCGCGAACTTTCTCGGTGATCGTGATGATCCCGCGAAATGGCTGCGTTTGATCCATGGGCTGCTGCTCACCAACGAGTTCGGCTTTCTCGATTGACCGCCCGTTGATGTGTAGGGTCCGCTGTGCGGACC
>DASRYX010000277.1:0-2074 GCA_035686985.1 Planctomycetaceae bacterium
TGCCCGGCTCGGATCGCGCGAACAACGCCCCGTACGTGATTCGGGATGGAGTCGCCGGTGCCGTTCTGTCCAGCCCGCAGGTCAATCAACGTGTGGCTCCGTCCGGCGGCACCAGTGACGGCGGCCGGCCGTTCTCCAACCTCGGCACAGTGACTATCACCGGGAACACGCTGGTGATCGAACTTTCGAACACGGCGACCAACGGCGTGATCATCGCCGATGCCTTCCGGGTCGAACGGATTACAGCGGCTCCCAGCGTGCCTCAGATCGAAGTGAAGGATGGAGCGGCAACGCTGCTGGACAATGGCACGCTGAACTTCGGTTCCGCCACGCAAGGGGGGGCGGCGCTCACCAAGACCGTCACGGTCAAGAACACGGGAGCCGCGGATCTCATCCTGCAGCCGATCGTGGTCGGCGGCACCGGGTTCTCACTTGTCTCCGCAAACTTCACGCCCGGTCAGACGCTCGCGCCGGGTGCGTCCGTGAACATCACCGTGCAGCTGTCGACTGCCACGGCGGGGACGTTCAACGGCACGCTTTCCTTCGGCCATAACGACGGTGGCCCCTTCGACCTGTCGCTGAATGGAACCATCAACGTTGCCCAGCCGGCCGGCGTCTATCTGATCGATGACGGCGACAGTGGCTTCAGCGTCAGTGGAAGCTGGTCGAATGTCGCTGGGTACGGTTATGGCAGCGATGCCAAGGCCGCCACCGGGAGCGACGGCACGAAGATCGCCACATGGAACTTCACAGGGCTTGCCGCGGGGAATTACCGCATCTCGGCGACGTGGCTGCCCGGGTCAGACCGCGCGAACAATGCGGCGTACACCTTCAAGGATGGTGTTAACCCCGCCGGGTCGGCGACCGTCAATCAGAAGGTCGCTCCAGCTGGCGGACCGGTGGTTTCTGGAGGTCGTCCCTTCAGTGACATTGGCACCGTGACCGTCACCGGTTCCACTCTGGTGATCCAGCTGACCAACAGCACGGGCACCAACGGCCTCATCATCGCGGATGCCATCCGCATCGAACTGCTGCCAGCAGCCCGCCCTGCAATTCCCCGGTTCGTCGCCACGAGCCATAGCTCAACCAGTACCGGTGCCGGCGATTCGCAGCCGACAGCGTTCAGCACAGCGGCTCCCATCATCGTCGTCAGTCGAACAGCCAAGCTGTTCAGCGATGAAGCTGTGCCAACGCCGAAAACAACCGCCGCCAACACCCTGGCACGGTTGCTGAAAAAGCCCAAGTGATCGAGCCGCTTCAGGCCGACAGGCACCACGTGCGCGCCGCAGGACGCGGGCGCACGCCTGAAGGCTGCGAGACGCGATTCACTGACACGGATTGACTCGGCCGCTTCCGCCAAGTCCGAATCAGCGTCACTCGCGCTGCGGCTTTGTCGCTACGACAATCGCGGCACGAGGCGGTCGACGACGAGTTGGCCGACGTTGAGCGAGGCGGTCGCAGCGGGCGACGGCGCATTGCAGACGTTCACGACGAGATCGTTCTCGGTGATCAGAAAATCATCGACGAGTTCACCCTGCGGCGTCAGCGCCTGCGCACGCACGCCGGCGGGGGCGGAGACGAGATCCGCCGCCGTGACTTCAGGAACAAGCCGTTGCAGAGCGGCGACAAACGCGGGCTTGCTCAGCGAGCGCCACATCTCGTAGCAACCTTTCCGCCAGTGCTTGAACGCCATCCGCAGGAAACCGGAATACGTCATCGTTTCCAGCAGATCGAACAGATTGAAGCTCGTCTTGTAATAGCCTTCGCGGGAGAAGGCGAGCACCGCGTTCGGGCCGCATTCCACGCCGCCGTGAATCATGCGGGTGAAGTGGACGCCGAGAAACGGAAACGCCGGATCGGGAACGGGGTAGATCAACCCCTTGCAGAGATACTGGGCCGACGGTTTGACTTCAAAGTACTCGCCGCGAAACGGAACAACCTGCGCGGTCGGCGTCTGCCCGGAAAGCCGCGTTAACCGATCACTGTGCAGCCCACCGCAGGTGACGACATAGCGGGCTTCGACTTCCCCCGCCGTACTGTCGAGGATCATCCGGTTGTTGCGACGGAACATTCC
>DASRYX010000278.1:0-3075 GCA_035686985.1 Planctomycetaceae bacterium
AGGCCGACCGCTTGATTTCCGCGATGCGCACCTTGAGCATCACCTGCTTTTCGCCAGGGACATTGAGCAGTTGAATGACGTTGCTCGTGGGAAGCTGCGAAGCATCCGGAAACGGTTGTGCCGCCGTGCCTCCCGCAGCGAGGGTGATCCCGCCGCCGTTCTGCCCCAGCGACGCCGATCCCGAGTTTTCCCGGATCAGCGCCATGATCTGTGTGGCTTCGATCTCGTCCCGGGCCTGCCCGCGCACGATCAATTTGTCAGCAATCGGAATGAGTTGAATACGGCTGTTGGGGAAGAGCTCGTTGATCATCGATTCGAGCTCGGCATATTCGAGCCGCCGCTGCTGATCGACGGCGTCGTCTTTCACGACAGTGACCAGCATGCTGAGGACTTGCGGGTTCTGCTCATCACCCGCCCACAGCGTGACCGTGGTGCTGCCGGTTTCTTTGCCGATGATCTCAACTTCGCGCGTGCCGAACGCCACGAAGTCGAGGATCGATGGATCAGCGACAGCAACCCGGAAGACATCCTGCTTCAGGCGTAGGATCTTGGAACGTCGCTTGGTGACTTTGACTTCCAGCTCCGCAGAAACGACGGACTCCACGAGGGAGTTGACGCGTTGTTTCAACGTCGATTCAGGCGGTTGAGCCTGTCCGACTGCTGGTGCCAACATTGACGCACACACCGCCGCGCGAAAGGCCCACGAGCAACGGAGAGACATCATAAGAGGAAGTCCATTTCCTACCGGCTCGACCGCGACCGCGTTCGAACCGTGAAAAACCACCGTCCCTGAATCGACCAGCAAGTTCTGCCGGTGCGATCCCTCAAATCGTTATCTTCTCTAATTCGGGCGAATCACGGCGAAGCGTTGCGGCTTATTCCCTACGCACGACCCGAGTGCGCGGAAAGACTAGTCGGCGGAATTACATTCGTTGAGTTAGTTGCTTCCGTGCTAATCGCATCGCATGGAGTTTTGCGATTCACCGGCAAAGTCAGACGCGGGCGCTGCTCTGAACAGTCAAAAGAAACCGGTTATGCCGGAAAGAATGCTCGCTACCGCGACGCAGCGGTGACCGGCGCGTCGACAGAGCGCCGGAGGACTGCGAACTCCGGCGTTGGTTCCGCCGCACGGTTGGGCTTGGGCGTTAAGTCACTCAAGCGCAGCCGATCGGTTCCGAGAAAGTCAGCATCCAGAAACATCCGCGCGATTTTCCCGTTGCGCTGGACGTCCATGATGAGGTTTTCCGTCGCGGCGCGACTGGCGGCGTTGGGACCGTAGAACACGTAGCGGCCTTCGGCGCGACCGCTGCGGGAAAAGATGAGAACGCGACCGTCTTCCCGGAAGCGAACGGACATATCCCCATTGGACCACCGTCCCACCAATTGCTGCTGCGGCGTCTTTTGACAACCGATCATCGACGCGGCCAACAGGCCACAAAGCATAAGCCACCGCTTCATCGCAATTTCTCCCACGAACCTGCGGTGGACGCCACCTGATCGACATGCACGAGCTGCGGAACCCCCTGCTCGACATCCATCCGCGCGAAGGACTCCGCGGTGAGGGAGTAGTCGCCGAACGCCGCCTCCTGCCAGGCACCGCCAACGCCGCTCATCACCAAGCTGCGTCGGACCCGGACACACACCGCCGAACCCGGCGCGATGGATTCTGCGGCGAGCGCACTTTGCGCGGGCAGTCGCCAACGATCACTCGTCATTGTTGAGTTGCCGATCGGGTGAAACACGTGTCGGCCGCCGCGGTCTTCCAGCAAACCGTAAGTGATCTCCGTGGCATGACCAAGAAAGTCGGGAGATCGCGTATCCGCCGCGGTGGACCGCAAAGCACGATGGGAACCCAGCACTGCGTTTCCACGGAACACGGCGTCGGCATCGCGCAGGCCGGCCTCCGGACCGAGCGCGTGCCAGCTCTTCACCGCCGAGAGCGCGGCCGCATCCACAGCGTTCTTCAACTCAATTCCGGTACGAGCAGTGGCACCGTAGTCGGTCAGTGCGAACAGCAGCAACATCATCAACGGGATGACGTACACGAACCACACCAGCACCGCACCGCGGCGTGGTGAGGGCAACGATCTCAGATTGTGACGCAACGAACACCGCATCATTTCAAAGCATCACGATCAAACAAGGGATCCGGCGTTGGCTCGGGAACGAGTTCCACGGGAACTTCCGCCTTCCGGGAACACTGGCACGAGTCGGTCACCGTCAGCGTAACCACCTGCTGCACGACCGTGCCGTTTTTCGGCAGGTCCATCTTCATCCGAACGGACGCACCGTTCGTCGAACCCCGCGCCGCCCCGGGAACATCCCACTGGAACGCCATCTTGCCCGCGCCATCTTCGACATCACGGCTCGACGCCCCCGACAACGTGACCGTGACCGGCCCCGAGCGCGATGTCGCCAGCCTTAACGGTGTGGGTTGATCCCCATTGGTTTTGGACTGCGCATCGGCCGGGAGAACACGGACTCCGGCCGGCAGATCGCGCGCGTCGACATTCACCACGGGCACCGGCGGCGCGTTATCCGTTTCCATGCGGAACACCGTCGAATGCCGAAACACGACGCCGCTCCAGTCGAGCCCGAACGTCTTCAACATATTCGGCACATTCGGCACGACCGGAACGGCGACGGTCACACGCACATAGTTCACGTTGTCGGAGTTCCACGCGGCCGGCAGCGGCGGAAGCGATTTCGCGCCCGAATCGGCTCCGAGACGTTGCAGCGTATTTGTCGCACCGCAGACATTGTGTTCCAGCGTGACTTCACTCGCCTCAGACAACCCGGATGCCTTGAGCCAGCTGTCGACGCGGGACTTCAGATTCCCGGATACATGTCGACCATTGAAGTTGCCGACGTTTCGTGCTCCGGCGCGGGGCATCTCCGAGGCGAGTTTCGCCCCATAGCGACTCGCAAAGATCACGCGCTGATTGAGTCGCGCCGCCATCGAGAACTGCGCGATGCTGAGACCGAAAATCAGCAACAGCGGAAAGACGCCGAGAAACTCCAGCGTGACGATGCCCCGCCGCGCTGAGCGGCTTCGTTGTCGCATCGGAGAAGCAT
>DASRYX010000279.1:0-5864 GCA_035686985.1 Planctomycetaceae bacterium
CCGTGTGTTCCGGCACGGCTGGCTCGGGGAGAGACAATGTCATCGCCGTTGGCCGCATCGGAAAAGCTGTAGCCTGACTTCGCCGCCACCCATAAGTCCGGTGCATTGGCATTCGCGGCCAGCGTGGCTTGTCCCAACGCGGCAAACTGCGGCTCTTCGTAGACTCCGGCAACGCCTTCGACAGCCGGAAGCTTGTCCTTTAAGACTCCAAGCAGTTCGGCTTTACGAGCCGGATCCAGAACATACAGCATGCAGCCTCCGCCTTGAGCGACTGCGCGGAGGATCGGTCGCTCCCCTTCTGACGGAGCAATCTGAGCGCACAGGACATTCAGCTTGATGTCGCGTTCGATCGGAAAAAAGCCGTGATCGCTTGCAACAATGACGGTCGTTCGATCGGCATGCGGGGAGAGCCGTGTCGATTCGACGATATCGCGAACCCGGTCATCGGCCTGGCTGACGGCCCAATAGGCTTCATCGCTGCGCGGCCCGAATTTGTGCTGGACATGATCGAGTTCGACCAAGTGGACCAGCAACAGATTCGGGGCATGATGCTTCAGCACATGAGCCGCGAGCCGCGTGTAAAGCCAATCCCGTTGCACGCCACCCGTGCTTTCTTTCACCCAGGTTCCATGCCTATCGACCGGGATGCCGGCGTCGCGGAGTTCCTGCAGCCATTTCGCGGTGCCGTTGCGCGGCCACGCATCATCCCCGGCCATATCGGGCACGGTGTAGTGCAAGGTCTTCGCGTTGCGACTGGCCGGCCAGATAATTCCGGCGGTGACCAGACCCGCGTCCGCCGCGGCATCATAGATCGTCGGCACCTTGACGATTTCGTCCTTGTCGAACAGCGGGTCCGGAATGAAGGGAACCGGCTTGGCCGTTGTACGATCGAGATAGTTGTTGCCGATGACGCCGTGCTTTGCCGGCGTCACTCCGGTGACGAGGGTCGTGTGGTTTGGCCATGTCACGGTCGGGAAGGATGCGACCATTCCCTCCGCCCGTGCCCCTTGGGCTGCGAGCTTGCGAATGGTTGGCATCTCGGCGCGGGGATCGTCCAGATAGAAATGAGCAAGACCGTCCACACTGATCAGCACGACGCAATGATCTTGACGTGGAGTCTCTGCTGCTCCGGCTGGCAAAATTGCAACGGAGAGAACAGCCAGAAGAGTGGCTGGAGACCAGCACCGCGCACAGAACATGACAACTCTCCGCACTGATAATATTCCCGATCGATTCTGATTGGGAAATCTTATGGCGTCAGAGAGTCCATCACAATTGAATGGAGCAGACAGATCCCTCCACACAACTGATCGCTCAACGATCATCGCGGGCGGCTGCAGTCCATAGGGAAGCTTCGATGACCGGTATCAACGGTGCGCGAGAGACCGGCCTCCGAAGCCGTTGTTGACTCGGAAGCCGGTCCCGCCGCGGTTCTTGTTAGCGCCGTGCTGTCGCGCGGTTGTAGCCGCCGTATTGCGTGAAGACGCTCTGAGCCTGGCTGGCTTTGGGCGTTCCATGAACCGTCACGATCGTCCGTCCAGCCTTGACTTCGCCTTCGTAGTACTTGGCGTCATCGTCGGGAATTCCCATTCCGACCAACGCCCCGCCAATGCCCGCAGCAGCAGCACCGGCCGCGGCGCTCGACAGGAGAATCCCGAGCGTTCCGCCGAAGATTGCCGGGCCAATGCCGGGGAGCACGTTCGAGAGAATCCCGAGTCCCCACAGTGCTCCCAAGCCTGCGCCAGTGGCCGCACCGGCCACGGCACCTTCTTCAACGCTCGTCCCAGAGTCTGATGTCGTAGTGCCATCGCTGTGCTGCGAGATCACACCAATTTGGTCTTCCGTGTAGCCCTGCTTTCTCAGGTCGGCAATGGCCCGTTGGGCTTCCTGCTGACTTTTGAAAACGCCAATGACCGTATCGCTTGCTGTCGTCGTTGCCATGATCAATCCTCTTTAAGTGAACGTCTTCCGCTGACGCGAGTGTCGGCGACAGAGTCACTCATAGCAAACGGCGAGCCATTCCCCTCCTGAGCTACAGGTGGTCAGGATCTGTCGGGAAGGGACAATTGCACAGCAGCAAGTAACACTCCCGGCGCTGATCGGGATAGTCACGGATCATTCGCTTGCGAGCGCAGGGTTGTCAGGCTCTTCTACGGGAGCGATCTCTTTCCTGACGACTGGCACCCATTCGACATCGTCTTCGGTCCGGGAGTCGTCGTTAAGACGGGCCGTTCCGGCTGGAGTGGGCGGGAGCGCACGTTGTCCCGGCGCGTCGTCTGATTCCGGCTCAGGCAATGGCAGGGAGATGTCATCCGGTCCGAGGACTTGTTCCATGAAGAGATAACCGCCGCCGAGGGCCTGGTACGCGTTGACGATCGCCGAGAGTTGCTGCTGCTTGGTTTCGATCATGTCGATTCGGGCTTCGAGCAGATCGCGCTGAGCGAACAGAACGTCCACGTACTCGACTTCGGGTCGTGCCCCCTGGAACAGATTCGTGGCGACATCCACCGACTGCTCCAGCGCCTTCACCTGTTCCAGCTTGACGGTCACGCTGCCTCGATAGTTCTCCACCTTATTCATCCGGTTCACGACTTCGGTGAAGGCATTCAGAACCGTGCGCTGATAAGCGTAGATTGCCTGCAGTTGCCGGGCATTGGCGTTCATATACTCCGCTTGAATGGCTTTCTTGTTGATCAGGGGTGCGACCAGTTCCCCCGCAGTGCCGGCGATGAAGGCACCCGGATCAAACAGGTAGCGCGGATTGAATGCCTCGAAACCGACACTCGCGGTGATGTCCAGCTTGGGATAGAAGTTCGCTTTCGCCACTTGCACGTCGAGTCCCGACGCGGCGACTTCATACTCGGCAGCGACGATGTCGCGTCGGTTCTGCAGCAGCTCGGCAGGCACGCCAACTTGCAGGATCTGCGAATCGAGCTTGATGAAATCCCACGCGCGGCGTTCCACCGCCTGCGGATAACGGCCGACAAGGAAGTTAATTCGGTTCTCGGTCTCGATGATCCGCTGCCGGATAATCAACCGCTGACTTTCGTTCTTGCGAACTTCAGCGAGGAACCGCTGCACACCCAATTCGGTACCACGGGCGGCTTCCTTCTGAGCCTTGGCGACTTCGAGACTTTTCTGCTGGATGTCGATCGTCTGCTCGAGGTAAACCAGCCGCTTGTCGAGCGCCGCGAGTTCGTAATAGTTCTCGGCAATCTCAGCGACGATGCGCGTGATCAAGTAGTTCCGCGCTTCGATCGCTTCGCAGTAGCGCTGCATCGCCGCCGCTTGCGCGTTGCGGTATTGCTTCCAGATGTCGACGTGCCAGACAAGATCGGCGGAGATCCGGGTGTTGGTAAGCGGATCGTTAAACCGCCGTCCCCCCGGCGCGGTCAGCTGTTCCTCTGCCGCGCCCATCGGGGTGAACTTACTGGTCCGTTCGAAGCCGCTGCGCGTCCCAAGGCTGACGAACGGCAGATACGCTCCGCGACGAGCTAGAATCTCGTTGCTGGCGATCTGAATTTCCTGATTCCGGATTTTCAGTTCCTGGTTCTGGGCGAGGCCCTCAACCAGCAGCTGTGTCAGCGCGGGATCATCGAAGAACTCGTTGATACTGATCTGCCCCGAGTTCCCCGCGCCGGTGACCCCGAGGTAATCGGCGGGCACGACAAGGCTGGAGTCCGGCCCGCACAGCTGTGGAATGCGGCAGCCGGAAACCAGCAACACGAACCCGGCCGCGACGGTCACGACGACGTGTTGCCAGGCATCGGCGCGCCAGCAACCCGCCGAGTGGGCGTTCTGTCTCATCGAGTCATCCATGACTTCCGCGAGTGTTTCGCCTGACGTTCGCGATGGTGGCCGGTCGAAAAATCGAACGGCGAGCGCGTCGGCGAAGTCCTTTTCGCTTCAATGCTCATCGGCAGCCAATTTGGTCCCGAGTGCAAATAGCGCCGTTTGCGGCACGCTATCGCCGGAATTTTTTCGCTGTTCCCGCAAAGTTTAGCCGCAGAATAGCCGAAGACGGCCGGGACTGGATTGTTGATGAAATCTTATTACAACCCCTTCAGCCTCATTTGCTTCAGACGCAAAATCGGCACAGGCGCCCCGGCAGACCGGCCTTCGACGGATTAGAGAAGCGCTCAAGAATCTTCAGCGATTTCGCGCGCGTGCATCCGCGCAAGCCGTTCACAGGCTTGGATAACGGCTTAACCCAGTGATCGGCAGAAAGCGACGAGGTGAACCCGTCGCGACGTTGACACCGCTCGTGCGATCAAGACGAATGGCCGGGCGACGTGTGGCCCTCGAACAGCTCGGTGACCGGGTCGTCGTGCTCATCCTGAATGAGCTTGCGGCCGTCGGAGATCTTGGCGAAGAGATAATACAGTCCCGGGATCACCAGAATCCCGATCAACGTCCCCATGAGCATCCCGCCGACGGCCGTGGTACCGATCGTCCGGTTGCCGATGGCACCGGGGCCGGTGGCCCGCACCAAGGGAATCAGACCGGCAATGAACGCGAACGACGTCATCACGATGGGACGAAAGCGGAGCTTGCCCCCTTCGATCGCGGCGTCCCTGAGGCTCAAACCTTCGTGTCGCCGCTGGACCGCGAATTCGATGATCAGAATCGCGTTCTTGCCCAGCAGGCCCACCAGCATGACGAGACCAATCTGGCAATAAACGTCATTCGCCAGCCCCATGCCTTTCAGCATCAGGAAGGACCCGAACAAACCTACCGGCAGCGACACGATCACCGCGAGTGGCAGCAGGAAGCTTTCATATTGTCCGGTGAGCACGAGATACACGAACACGATCACGATCAGGAAGATGTAGACCGCGGTGTTGCCTTTGTTCGCTTCGTCGTACGACAGCCCCTGCCAGCCAATCCCGTAACCGTGTGGCAACGTGGATTTGGCGACATCCTGAATCGCCGCGATGGCCTGACCGCTGCTGTACCCTGTCGAGGGAGCCCCTTGAATGATCGCCGTCGTGTAAAGGTTATAGCGGTTGATTTCGTTCATCCCCTGCCGCTTTTCAATCTTCATGAAAGCAGAGTACGGAACCATCTCCCCTTCGTCGTTCTTCACGAACAGGTTCTCAAGGTCTTCGGGGTACCGGCGGAACTCCGGCGCGGACTGCACATAGACTTTGTAGAACTGGCCGAAGCGGATGAAGCCCTGCTCCCAGGTGCTGCCGACCACAATCGACAGGTTCTCCATCGCATCGGAGATGGAAACGCCTTTCTGCATCGCGGCGTCGTTGTCGATGACGATTTCATACTGCGGGTAATTGTTGGCATAGAAGGTGAAGATGCCCTTCAGTTCCTTACGCTTCTCCAGCGCCGCCAGGAAATTCTCGGTCACCTTAGAGAACGCGTCGTAGTCGCCGCTGTTCGTCTTATCGAGCAGACACAACGAGAAGCCGCCGGCGGCACCGAATCCAGGAACGGCGGGGGGCTCAAAGAATTCGAGCTTCACGTTCGGAATATCCCGGCCGCGTTTTTCCAGCTCTTCAATGATTTCCTTGGAGGTCCGCTCGCGCTCGGCCCACGGCTTGAGATTGATGAGGCAGGTGCCGGCGTTGGAACCACGGCCTTCGGTCAGAATTTCATAACCGGCGAGCGAGGTGACCGAGGTGATCTCATCAAAATCTTTGCAGATTTTCTGCAGCTCGTGTGATTTGGCGTTCGTGTACTCGAGTGTCGATCCCGGGGGCGTCTGGATGATCCCGTAAATCACGCCCTGATCTTCCAGCGGAATAAAGCCCGCCGGAAGAACCTGATTCACGACCATGATTCCGTAACAGAACGCGCCGATCACCAGCATCGTCAGCAGCCGGCGTGTGACGATCACGCTCACAATGGCG